>CAYPYT010000052.1:0-8370 GCA_964415105.1 uncultured Planctomycetia bacterium
TATAATGCGGGCACATGCAATGTGCCCCTACTACCAACCTACGAGGTTGGTGGTGCTATGTTGGTAGTACTTTCCTCCTACAATTTTTATTGTATTGAAAATCTCCTCTAACCCCGCGTTTTTCCTTTTCCGAACGAGACATCTTTTTCATCACGTTTTCCCTCGCCGCCGGCGGCAATATCCCGCCGGTAATGCATTCCCTCAAACGTAATTTTTTTTACCGCTCTATACGTATTTTCAATTGCTTCGGCAATATTTTTACCGCCGGCAACAACGTTAAGAACCCTTCCTCCCGAGGTTACAATTTTATCCGATTCTAAAGCTGTTCCCGCGTGAAAAATCAAAGCGCCTTCTTTTTCGGCGTCTTTTATCCCGGTTATCACTTTATTCTTTTCATATTTTCCGGGGTATCCTCCCGAGGCAAGCACAACACAAACGCATTTCTTTTTATCCCAGTCGATATTTTTCCCGGAGATATCTCCCTCTGCCGTCGCCATCAAAACTTCAGCCAGGTCAGATCTTATTCGAGGCAATATGACCTGTGTTTCAGGATCCCCAAAACGCACGTTATATTCCAAAACTTTAGGACCCTGAGATGTAATCATAATTCCAACGTAGAGAACTCCCTTATAAAGAATTTTTTCTTTTTTTAGCCCTTCTATCGTAGGAATAACGATCGTGTCCATGATCCCGCTAAACAATTTTCCATCCACGACAGGAGTCGGAGAATAGGCTCCCATGCCCCCTGTATTCGGCCCTTTATCCCCATCCAACGCGCGTTTATGATCTTGACTTGAAGCAAGCGGGATGATATTTGTGCCGTCGGTTAATACTAAAATGGAAGCTTCTTCACCTTCAAGATATTCTTCAACAATAATTTTTTGCCCTTCCGAGCCGAATACCCTTTTGACAAGCATATCTTCCGCGGCGCGTACGGCATCTTCCCGCGTTTGGGCTATTATAACCCCTTTGCCTGCCGCCAGACCGTACGCTTTAACTACGATCGGCACCGGAACGCCCTTTATGTATTCCTCCGCTTTAGCAAAATCATCGAATATCCGAAAGCTTGCCGTCGGAATGTTATACTTCGCCATTAATTCTTTAGCGAAAATTTTACTTGATTCCATCCGGCTTGCCGCGTACGAGGGCCCGAAAACTTTTATCCCGGCTTTTTCCAAATCGTCAGCGATACCTACAGATAGAGGTGCTTCCGGTCCGATAACCGCTAAGTCTATTTTCTCGCGTTTGCAAAAATCGATTACTTGTCTGTGATCGCCGACTTCAAGAGCCACATTTTGAGCTTCTTTTAATGTTCCTCCGTTACCGGGCGCGCAATATAGATTTTTTACTTTCGAGCTCGCGCGCAATTTCCAGCATAGCGCGTGTTCCCGTCCTCCGGAACCGATAACTAATATGTTCATTTGCCGCCTTGCTCCTTACACTTCATTTCGTTTTAGTAACAATTTATAAACACTTTCCAAAAGTGTTGTCACATTCTCGTAAGTTCTACCTGTTTATCGTTTTTCTTTCTTTTTTGTATTCGTCCGATTATACGGCATTTAAGTTTAAATTTTTCGGAAAAAATTTTCCGAGCCTTTATCGCGTCCGCCGATGATAAAACTAAAACCATGCCTATCCCCATATTAAACGTCCGAAACAGTTCTTCTTCGCTTATTTTCACTTTATCAGTTATCAGTTTAAATACTTTCGGCCGGACCCAGGCATTTTTATCAATAACGGCTTTCATGTTTTCCGGAAGCGCGCGGGGAATATTATCATAAAATCCGCCGCCCGTAATGTGCGCCGCGCCCTTTATCTTCACAAAACGCGCGGCTTCAAGAAACGGTTTAACGTAAATGATCGTGGGTTTTAAAAAAAGTTTATAATTCTTTTTTATTTCGGCTTTAGTAAAGATCTTCCGCACCAAAGAATATCCGTTAGAATGCAGTCCGCTGGAAGATAGCCCCAAAAGAACATCCCCGTCTTTGATCCCTTTTCCATCGATAACTTTTTTTCTGTCAGCCGAGCCCACGGTAAATCCGGCCAGATCATATTCTCCTCCCGGATACATTCCCGGCATCTCCGCCGTTTCGCCTCCCAAAAGCGCGCAATCAGACATACGGCATCCCGTTACGATACCTTTTATAACTTCTATCCAGACTTTTTCCTTCAATTTCCCTGTCGCGAAATAATCTAAAAAGAAAAGAGGCTTCGCGCCCGAGCAAAGCACATCGTTAACACACATAGCGACAAGATCTATGCCTATCGTATCGTGTTTGTCCGCGATTTTAGCTATTTCCAGTTTCGTCCCCACCCCGTCCGTAGCCGCGACCAAAAGGGACGAATTGATTTTTGACGAAGAAAGATCAAAAAACCCTCCGAATCCACCGACAGAACCTTTGCTTCCTTTAATTTTGGTAGTATCGATTAAAGTTTTGACCTTTTTTATCAATCGATTCGCCTTATCGATGTCGACTCCGGCGCGTTTATACGCATTACTTTTCATATCCCCGCCCTTTTAAAAATATCATCAATGGCTCTAAGATGATATTCCAGCTTGAAGCAATTTTCTATTTTTTCCGGCGCCATATATTTCTTCACCTCAAGGCTTTTTTGCGCGAAACTTTTAAACTCTTTATTGTCATTCGCCGCCTTAAGCGCGAGCGACTGAACAATATCATAAGCTTCCATCCTCGTCGCTCCTCCTCTTATTAATTCCAGCAAAAGACACTGTGAATAAACAAGTCCTTTCGTCGCGCCTATATTTTCCAGCATCTTATCTTCGTTAACGACAAGTTTTTCCACTAATGTTTTAGTTTTTGAAAGCATATAATCCAAAAGAATAGTCGAATCCGGTATTATTATCCGTTCGACTGACGAATGGGAAATATCCCTTTCGTGCCACAACGCCATGTTTTCGATCGAAACCATCGCGTTGCCTCTCAAAACACGGGCAAGCCCCGTTATCCTTTCACATATGATGGGATTCTTTTTGTGCGGCATACTCGACGAACCTGTCTGCCCGGAAGCAAAAAATTCCTGAACTTCCCCGATCTCGGTTTTTTGAAGACCGCGAATTTCAAATGCCAGTTTTTCTAAAGTCGCGCCCGTGATCGCGATCGCGCCGAGATATTCCGCGTGCCGATCTCTTTGAAGAACTTGGTTGGAAACTTCGGCACATTCGAGACCTAATTTTTCGCAAACATACTCCTCGACAAAAAGATCCACATTCGCGAAAGTTCCGACGGAACCGGAGATCTTACCAACAGCAACAATTTCCCTCGCTCTCAATAATCTTTCAAGATTTCTTTCCATTTCTTTACAAAACAAAGCCATCTTAAGCCCGAAAGAAATCGGCTCGGCATGCACCCCGTGAGAACGGCCCATCATAGGCGTGTTTTTGTATTTCACCGCTTTTTTTCTTAATTCCAAAATAACCGCTTTCACGTCTTCAATGAGAATATCCGCCGCTTCCGTCATCATAACGGATAGCGCCGTATCCAGAACATCGCTTGAAGTAAGCCCAAAATGTAAATATTTAGCTTCATCGCCGATGTTTTCGGAGATATTTTTTATGAACGCGACCACATCATGATGCGTTTTTTCTTCAATTTCCTTAATCCTTTCTACACTAAAAGACGCTTTTTCCCGAATAATTTTGACAATTTTTTTATCCATAACCCCTTGTTCGGCAAAAGCTTCACAGGCCAATATTTCGATTTCCATCATTTTGCGGAATTTATTTTCATCCGTCCATATTTTAACCATCTCCGGCCGCGCGTACCTGTCAATCATAATTTTTACTCCCTTTTTACAGTCTAATTTTACGCGTATATATAATTTATTGAAGTATTTTTTATAGCATAGGTTACGCTACTTTGTCAATTTGTATCGAAGAAGATCAATTAATTCAAAACATCCCTCCATAAATAAAAAAAGCCCGCCTCACGAGCGGACTTTTTTATTTATAAATAAGTTGGTTGCGGGGGACGGAATCGAACCGACGACCTTGAGGTTATGAGCCTCACGAGCTACCTCTGCTCCACCCCGCGACAAAAATCAATCTGTTTAGATGGTAATTATAACAAAAAAAATTGATAGAATCAAGCTGTTTTTCTGTTTTCGAGGTTATTTTGGAATTTCAGTTATGTTGTTATCGAATTAATCCTTTACCTAAAGGTCACGCCTAACTCCGAGGTGAGGGTTTCTTTGATTTTTGAATGAACAGATTCGACTTCTTCTTCGGTAAGAGTTCTATCGGGGATACCGTATTCTATGCTGTAGGTAAGGCTTTTTTTGCCGGGGGAAACTTGTTTTCCTTCATACACGTCTACCAATTCTATGCTCAAGATCAGCTCTCCGCCTGTTTTGGCTATGATCGCTCGGATATTTTCCGCCGCGGTTTGACTCCCCGAAAGGATAGAGACATCTCTCGATGAAGACGGAAACCGATTGACGGCATGATACCGATTTTCGAGCTCCGCGCGGTTAATTATCTCATCTAACTTGAGCTGACACGCGTAAACTTTCTGAGCGAGATCATATTTGTCCAAAATTTTATCGTCTATCTCTCCCATAAATCCGATATTCTTACCCCGCGTTCTTATTTCCGCGGAATATCGGAAACCTGTTTCCTTGCTCGAAAGAAACGATATCGGAACTTTTAGCACAGAAAACAAAGCTGTTATGATCCCTTTTAGATCAAAAAAGTTTGATTCCCTCTCCCCTTCCCGCCAATTCTTGCGCCAAAGACCGGTCAGCCCGACCGAAAGCGCGGGAATTTCGAAAAACTCTTTATTTCCGCGGGAATATATCTTTCCGATTTCAAAAAACCCAAGGTCGTTATTTTTTCTGTTTATATTCCAGGAAACAGATCTGAGCAGACCGTCTAAAAGTTGAGGAGTTAACACTTTTTGCTCTTCCGATAAAGCCTTTTCTATTGTCACCGGTTTTCGTTTCTCCATACCCCCGGTGAATAATTCCGCCGCGGACTGACTGATCAAACTGTATGTCATAATTTCATTCAATCCTAACCCCGCGCATGTTTCACAAATCTTTTCCAGCACTTTTCGTGATTTTTCTTTTCTTCGAGTAGCGGGAACAAACCGCGCGATACTCGTTGGAATTTTATCGTATCCATAAATCCGAGCAATTTCTTCTATTAGATCAACTTCCGTATTCAGATCCGCGCGAAAACTCGGGGAGCAAACCGTAACACTTGTTTTAGTTCTATTTATTATTTCTATACCCAGTCTCCGAAACGTTCTTTCGATCTCTGTCTTTTTAAGCGAAACTCCTAATATATTTTCGGCTCTTTCGCCGCTGAATTTGATCGTTTTATTTTTTTCCGTCAAAGTCCCTGTTTTATGAAAATCACAAATCTCTCCGCCAGTTTCTTTCGCGATCAAAAGAGCCGCCCTGTCGGACGATAGTCTCACCATGCCTTTATCAACCCCGCGTTCAAATCTATAACTTGAATCGGTTGAAATGCCTAATTCGCGCGCGGTTTGTCTTACGGCGCGCGGAGAAAAATAAGCGCTTTCCAAAAGAATATTTTTGGTGTTTTCCGTTACTTCCGTAAGTTTTCCGCCCATCACTCCCGCGATCGCTATCGCCCGTTTGCTGTCCGCAATAACCAGCATACGCGGCTTTAGTACCCGTTCGATGCCGTCAATTGTAACTATTTTCTCCCCCTCTACGGCTTCTCTGGCGATTATTTCGCCGCCTTCGATCTTGTCCAGATCAAACGCGTGCAAAGGCTGACCGGTTTCCAAAAGACAGTAATTCGTTATATCAACAACGTTATTCACGCTTCGCGTTCCCAAGGAAAGAATACGTTTTTTTATTTTCCCGCTTACCTCTTTGACGTTTACATTCATAATCACTCTGCCGCTATAAAAAGAACATAACAGGTTATTTTTAATGGAACATGTTATTTCGGGTCCTTTTTCGCGAATGTTTTGTCTATGTATGATAAAATCCGGCAGGCGCAAATCCCTATTATAAATTGTCCCTATTTCCCTTGCCAGTCCGATAATATTCAAACAATCAGGCCGGTTAGCCGTTATTTCCAGTTCCAAAATATAATCGTTTCCGTAAGGAGTTATCTCCCCCGCTTCCGATCCGGACATAGTGAGTGCTTCGGCAAGGTTTTCCGGACTTTCGTCAATATCGATATACTGTTTTACCCATTCATAACTAAGTTTCATTATTACCCTTTTTAAGACTGTTTATTTTTCAAAGGATAAGGGCGCGCGCCTAAGGGCCCGCCACGAGCCCGCGTAGGTTCACAAGCGGGCACATGCAATGTGCCCCTACGAACGGTCAACAAACCCCGCCAACATCCCCCACTCTATAAAAATTCAAACAAACTGTTTCAAGAATCGAACGTCGTTTTCATAAAAAAGACGAATGTCTTCTATCCCGTATAACAGCATGGCGATTCTTTCCACCCCCATACCGAAAGCAAACCCGGTATATTTTTTCGGGCTGTATCCTACCGCTTCAAAAACTTTAGGATTAACCATTCCCGCGCCCAGGATTTCAAGCCATCCATTACCCGAACACACGCGGCATCCTTTGCCTTTGCATATTATACAAGATATGTCAACTTCCGCGCTTGGCTCTGTGAAAGGAAAAAAATGCGGTCTCATGCGGGTCTTTGTCTCTTCACCGAACATCCTTTTACAGAAACAGGAAAGCACTCCTTTTAGATCCGAAAACTTAATATCTTTATCAACCATCAGTCCTTCTACCTGGTGAAACATAAAAGAATGCGTGGCATCCACCGCGTCCGGACGATATACCCTCCCCGGCATGATCACCTGAAACGGAGGAAGCGCCTTTTGCATAATATGTATCTGCACATTTGATGTGTGGCTTCTGAGAAGATATTCTCCGTCGACATAAAAGGTATCAAACGCGTCCCGGGACGGATGGTCTAAAGGAATGTTTAAAGCTTCAAAATTATAAAATTCGGATTCTATTTCCGGGCCTTCCGCGATACCGAATCCCAAGGAAACAAAGATTTCATTTATACGGCGCGTTACCCGTGTTATAGGATGAATTGTCCCTATTCTCCCCTCGAGAGCCGGCATGGTGACGTCTATTTGCCGCGCCTCGCCGGGGGAGGAAAACACGTCGCTATTTTCTTTAATGTTTTTTATTTTTTCGGCAAATTGAGTTTTAAGCACATTCGCGTATTTACCGATTTCTTTTTTCTCCAGCGCGGAAAGATCAGAGATCGACCTTAAGACTCCCGTCAATTCGCTTTTTCTTCCCAAATATTTTATTTTTATACTTTCAAGCGTTTCAGCATCACGACAGTTAGCGAGCGCTTTGTCAAATTCTTTTTTTATTTTTTCCAAAGAGTCCAGTCTCGTCATGTTCAACCTTTATTTTTTAGACCGGCAATTTTGTCATTTTCGCCGAAAACTACAAGTATGTCGCCTTTGGTCACCACATCGTCCGCCTGCGGATTCACATTAATTTCTTCTTTTTCGATTTCTTTGCCTTTCGGGGGAATAACTTTCTTTTTTTTCTTTATCGCGATAACATTTACCCCGTATTCACCCCGTATTCTCAAGTCTCTTAGCGTTTGCCCAACAAATTTTTCCGGCGCGATAATTTCAATAATGCTTGAATTTTCTGAAAGTCCGATATGCTCTAAAACCGTATCCGAAACGGAAATAAGCGTTTGCGCGAGGCGCTCGCCGGTATCTTTTTCCGGTAAAATAACTTTTGTCGCGCCGATCTTTTCCAGCACTTTTTTGTGCGCCGCGTTCGTTGCTTTACAAACTATGACCGGCACCCCCAGATCCTTTAAAAGAAGCGTAACTAAAATGCTGGATTCCACATCCGTGCCGATCGCGCATATCGCCACATCAACTTTGTCAAGCCCTACTGATTTTGCCGCTTTTTCCTCGGAGGCATCCAAGCATACGGCCTTGGTCACGCTATCCATAATATCGTGAACTAATTCTTCGTCTTTATCTATGGCGATTACCTGCTGACCCTTTTTCGCGAGAGTCTCTGCCACACTGGCCCCGAACCGTCCTAACCCGATAACCGCAAACTGTTTCATTTTTCGCCTCCTATTAATAAGCGCCGTTCTGTCAAAAGTTTTCATCCAAATATTTCCTACGTCCTTTGCATTAAAACAGTTGCCTAAGATTATCTTCCCTCCCATAAGAATTTATACCACAGAGTCACAGAGACACAGAGTTATTAGAGAGCCCTTCTCTTTATACCATTTTTCTTTAAATCAGTATTAAAATTCAAAACTAACCATAGGTTTAATCCTGTTAGTTTTAAACGGGTTAATAATTGCGCTTGATGTACAAATGCCCTAAAAATGTCATCCTCGCGAAT
>CAYPYT010000053.1:0-5074 GCA_964415105.1 uncultured Planctomycetia bacterium
GTAGCATGAGCCGACCCCGGGCTTGACCCGGGATCTCGTATGTCCCCAAGAAACAATCTGAACACATAAATACACGCATTTATTTCGTAGTTTAAAATGTGCAATTAATTAACGTAATTGGTATAATGCCTCAAAAGTGTCATTCCAGCGAAAGCGGGAATCTATAACATTTTATATTTGTTATAGATCCCCGTTTTCGCGAGGATGACAGCTCTGTCGAGATCCCCGCATTCGCGAGGATAACAGCTTTCGGAGGATGACAGATGTCGCAAGGATGACAGATATAGTCTATTTTGCGACAGTCCCCTATTAGGTTGGCGGGAGCATTTTTTTTAGTTTTGTGATCTGGTCGCGGTATAATATCGCGCGTTCGAATTGGAGGTTGCGGGCGGCTTGTTCCATGTCTTTTTCTAACTGGGTCATAACTTCCAGGATATCATATTCTTCATCAGTTTCACCTGTCGCGTCTTGCACGATCTTTTTTGCCTGACGGTACGCTTCAACGCCTTCTCTTATGGCTTTTTTTATGGAGCTCGGTTTAATTCCGCGCGCTTTATTAAATTCTAACTGTTTTTCTCTTCTTTCCTTTGTAATATCTATCGCGTGTTTCATAGAGTCAGTCACATTATCCGCGTAAAGAATCACTTCACCGTTCACGTTACGAGCGGCTCTGCCGGCCACCTGAACAAGTGACGTTCGGCTTCTCAAAAACCCTTCTTTATCCGCGTCAAGAACCGCGACAAGCGACACTTCCGGCAAATCCAGACCTTCTCTCAGAAGATTAATGCCTACTAAAGCGTCAAATTTTCCTAATCTGAGGTCGCGGATTATATCTATCCGGTCTAAAGTCTTTATTTCCGAATGAAGATACCGCACCCGGAGTTTCATATCTTTCAAAAACCGGGTAAGCTCTTCCGCGAGACGTTTGGTAAGAGTGGTTACCAAAGTTCTTTCATTCTTGCCGGCGCGTTTTTTTATCTCTTCCGCCAAATCATAAACCTGCGCTTTAGTTGAGCGCACCGTAATAGGCGGATCCATAAGTCCGGTAGGTCTTATAATTTGCTCGGCAATGGTTTTACTGTTTGAGATTTCAAAATCACTCGGAGTTGCCGAGACAAACAAAATTTGGCCGGCAAGTTCCATGAATTCTTCAAATTGTAAAGGCCTGTTATCCAACGCCGACGGCAGGCGAAAACCATATTCCACCAAATTCTTTTTTCGCGCCTGGTCGCCGTTATACATCGCCCTAATTTGGGGAAGCGTCACATGAGATTCATCTATGATTATGAGAAAATCTTTTTCGAAATAATCCAAAAGACACCACGGACGACTGCCCGGCGCGCGACCGGAAATATGTCTCGAATAATTTTCTATACCGTTACAGTAACCGGCTTCCGCCAGCATATCCATGTCATATTTTGTACGGGTTTCGAGCCTCTGGGCTTCCAAAATCTTATTATTTTTCCGAAGAGCGTAAAGTGTTTCTTTTAATTCACTTGAAATCGATCTTAACGCGCGCTTGATCTTATCATCGGTTGTCACGAAATGTTTCGCGGGGTATATCGCTATTTTCTCAAGGTGATTTAAAATATCCCCCGTAAGCGGATCGACTTCGGATATACGCGATATTTTCTCGCCGGAAAATTCTATTCTGTACGCTGTCTGTTTATAAGCCGGCAAAATTTCAACGATGTCGCCTCGAACTCGAAATTTTCCTCTCTGAAGCTCAAAGTTATCGCGTTCATATTGAATATCAACTAATTTCTTCAAAAGTTCTTTTCTCGGCATTTCTTGTGTTAACCTAAGGTTTACAAGCATATTGGAATAATCTTCCGGCGAACCTAAACCGTATATGCAGGAAACACTTGAAACAATCAGTGTATCACGTCGCGCGAAAAGTGAGCTTGTGGCGGAAAGCCTTAGGCGGTCAATATCTTCGTTTATGGAAGCGTCTTTTTCTATATATACGTCGGTTTGCGGGATATATGCTTCGGGCTGGTAATAATCGTAATAACTTACAAAATATTCAACGGCGTTTTTAGGAAAAAATTCTTTGAATTCCGAGAAAAGCTGTGCCGCCAAGGTTTTATTATGGGAAATAACTAATGCGGGTCTATTGACGAGTTCTACAATATTCGCCATTGTGAATGTCTTACCGCTTCCCGTAACCCCCAAAAGTGTCTGAAAACGATTTGAAGCTTTGAGAGAAGCGGTAATTTTCTCAATGGCGCTGGGCTGATCTCCCGCCGGTTTAAAATTTGTTATGAGTTTGAATTTATCCATTATGGGTTATTAATAGTTTTGGACGAAAAAATAGGGACAATAGGGACTGTACCTGCTCCTCAAGGGACTGTCCCTATTGTCACCCCGATGGCACTCTCCACGAAAAATAGGGCGGAGAATAGAGCGTAAAAAATAGGGCGTAAAATATAAAGCGAAAAAATAGGGACAGTCCCTTGGGGGAGCAGGTACAGTCCCTATTTTTACCATTCACTTGAGGTACCTATTGTCCCTATTTTCTAAAAATCACTTCTAAACTGAAATCTACCGGGGTTAGCGATGACGTGAGGGCTCCTATGGAAATTATGTCTACGCCCGGAATAGCGAAATCTTTTACATTTTCCATATTAATGCCTCCGGAAACTTCAAAAAGAACTTTTCCGTCCAGTTTTTTTTCTTTACGCATAATAACCAAGTTTCTAACCATTTCGGGGGTCATATTATCAAGCAATATTACATCCGGTTTTTCGTTTAAGGCGGACTCACACTCTTTCACTGTTTCCACCTCTATTTCTATTTTTATATTTTTCTGCACGAAATTCCGTGTATGCTTGAGAATTGATCTTATCATTTCCGCGCTATCGGTTATTTTTTTTTGCATACCGAAAGCTTTTATATGATTATCTTTCAAGAGAACCATATCCCACAAACCTTTTCTGTGATTGTGTCCTCCGCCAACGGTAACTGCGTATTTTTGAAGATATCGGTTCAGCGGGATCGTCTTACGCGTATCATAAATTTTAACGTTTGACCCGCGCGAGGCCTCGACTATTTCTTGAGTTCGGGTTGAAACCCCGCTTAACATACCAAGAAAATTTAACGCGGTCCTTTCGCCTTTCAGAATTGCCCTCGCGTTTCCCTCAATAAACGCGATTTCCATATCCGCCGCGACTTTGTCTCCGTCTTTTACCAAAGGCCGGAATTTCAAAGAACAGTCTACCGCGGCAAATGTTCTTTCCACAACATCCATACCCGAAATTATTCCTTCTCCTCGTGAAATAATAACCGCGGAGGCGTCCAGAAATCTATCAATAACAGCTTGCGAAGTAATATCCCCCGTCCGGATATCTTCTTTTAAAGCAAACCGAATAATTCGATCAATTCTCTTTTTATCTAAAGTTGTCATTTGTTTTTCCCTCCCCTAATTCTTTCTCCATATCCAAGAATATCAAAATAAGCTATACTCTTTTTTTTGCCTTGGCAACAGGGAGACTCCTGTGATATACTTAAAATAACATAGATATCTAAAGGTCCCGCCCTGATGACAAGAACCCCAGGGGTTCTCTCGTAAGAGTAGTCAGGGCGGTCGCATTTCCCCCCTGTTTAAAAATAGCGTATTGTTCCATTTCTAAAAATATCAAATTCGCTTTTAATCGCAGTTTTTATCAAATCGTACGACCGAACATCACCTCTTTCCCATTTACGGAATACAGCCCAGTTTACATAATCCACAAACTGTAAATATTCATTAGATTTCGAAGCGTGATGGTAAATCATATATGGAATCTCTGGCATTTTTTCAGCTAAAGTTAATTTTAACGCTTTCTCAATGGTCTTCTTTTTCTTTTGAATGGGAATAACATCCGTAAAAATAATTATCTGAGTAATGTCTTCTAATCGACAGTGATTTACAGCATGCGGAAGAAGGTATCCCAGCATTTTAGGATAAAACCGTTCCGCCTTTTGCAACGCAGGTCCCGTTTTACTTTTTTCTACAATCAGACTATCAATTTTGATTTTTGATACATACTTCTGAATAATTTTAAAAACTTCATCCCTGACAGCTTGCTTATCTTCCGTCGCATGAAAATATTCGATATTTCTTCCATTTTCGACAAAGTTATACTTCAACTCTGTTAATTCTTTATATCCATTAAACGGACGCATTTTCATTATACTCGTCAGAATAAAATACTTTGTTCCCGTTGAGGAAAAATCTAAATTTCCTCCTTCATCAAGAAAAATATATAAAATCTTTTTCATTGAGCTTTCCTCGCGTCTATTTTATCTGTAACCTTTCGAGAACAAAGCAACAGAGACAAAATCTCAGGAGGTAGATTCTGTTCCATAACTCTTTATTGCTTCATAGTTTTAAAAATATCCTTCAACTTTTCTACTTCTTTTTTCGTAAGGCATCGGAATTCGCCCTCTTTTAGGTTTCCCAAGTCTATTCCGGCGTATTTTATCCTTTTCAGTTCCAGAACTTTTCCTCCCAGCACTTCAAACATACGCTTAATTTGCCTTTTCCGGCCTTCATGCAATATCATTCTATATACCGCGCCGGTAGAACTTCTTCTTAATAACTTTACCTCACATCGTGAAGTCAGTTTCTTATCAAGTGTTAATCCTCCCGATATTTTTTTGATATTTTGGTCAGTAAGAAAAATATCGCTTGTAACAATATATTCTTTTCGCGTTTCAAAACTCGGATGCATCAGTTTATGCGCCAAAGGCCCGTCATTTGTAACAATTATGGCGCCTACCGTATCTTTGTCCAAACGACCTACGGGATAAAGTCTGGCAGAAATTTTTTTAAAAAAATCCGTTATCTTTGGACGGTCATGAGTATCACTTACCGTTGAAATTACATTTTTGGGTTTATTAAACAGAAAATAATGTTTCCTTTCTTCGGACTCAAGCGCTTTACCTGAAACTCGTATTTCATGTTTAGACGGGTCCAGCCGAAATCCTCTTTCTTTAATAACCTTTCCATCCACTTTCACTCTGCCTTCTTCAATAAGCACCGCGGCCCGCCTTCTTGAAGACGTACCCGCGCGGGATAGAACTGTCTGCA
>CAYPYT010000053.1:5174-7991 GCA_964415105.1 uncultured Planctomycetia bacterium
ATTTAAAAGCGTTAAGGTTATCTTTTAGGGTTTTTAATTCGTGTTCGAATTTTTCCCGCTTGTTTTTTTCTTTCTGAATAACATCCTCAGGCGCTTTATCAAGAAACCTTTTATTGGCAAGTTTACCGCGAATACCCGAAACATAACATTCAAGTTCTTTTATCTTTTTATCAATGCGTGTTTTTTCACGAGAAAGATCAATTTCTTTCCCAAGCAGAATGTACATTTTCATTCGACCGGACAAACACTCAACAGATTGAGGCGGTCTCATTTCTCCGGTTTCAGCTATTTTTACTTCGCACTTCGAGAACTCTTCAATATAGCTCGTATTTTCCTCAATGAACCTCTTATCAGAATCACTCGAGGTTATAAAATGTACTTCAAGAATAACCGTATGATTTATATTCCAAAAGGCTCTAACATTGCGAATGGAGGTAATAACCTTTATCATTTTTTCCATATGCTCTACCGCCGGTTTATCTTCAAATTTTTTATTCGGGTGAGGCCACGCGGACATCATTATCCATTCATTTTCATTTTTTTCCGAGCGGAGCATTTTCTGCCATATGTCTTCGGTTATAAACGGCATGAACGGATGCAGAAGTTTAAGAATAGTTTTAAGCACCTCCACTAATACTTTTTCGGAGGTTTCTTTATTTTCAGAAAGTTTTGAAAACTCTAAATACCAATCACAATATTTGTGCCAGATAAAATCATAAAGCACGAACGACGCGTCATTAAATCTGAAACTTTCCAAATTCTTTGTCACTTCGCGTATCGCCTCATTCAAACAACTTAATATCCACCGGTCGGGAAACGCGAGGAATTTTTGATTGATCTCACCTTCGGGCGTCTTCTCATTCCGGTTCATGAGTACATATCTTGAAGCGTTCCATAATTTATTGGCGAAATTGCGTCCAATCTCAAACTTTTCTTTTGAAAGAAAAACATCCTGGCCCTGACTGGTTACGGAAATAATACTGAACCTTAAAGCGTCACTGCCGACTTCATTTATAACATCAAGCGGATCGATCACGTTACCGAGTGATTTTGACATCTTAGTGCCTGAAGCATCCCGAACGGTTCCGTGAATATAAACATCTTTAAACGGTATCCGCTTCCGGAATTTTATCCCCGCCATAATCATTCGGGCAACCCAAAAAAATATAATTTCAGGCGCCGTAACTAAAGCGTCCGTGGGATAAAACTTCTCTAACGCCTTTGTCTCCTCCGGCCACCCCAACGTTGAAAAAGGCCATAACCAAGAACTGAACCACGTATCCAAAACATCCGGGTCTTGTTCCATATTACGCGTCCCGCAAACGGGACACTTCATATTTTTTTCGTCCCCGACGTATATACCTTTTTCCTGCCGGGAAGCAACGTCAACATCCCGCGCGTTTTCGTATTTCAAACATTTTTTACAATACCACACCGGAATACGGTGCCCCCACCATATCTGGCGCGAAATACACCAAGGCCTGATATTTTCCATCCAGTTGAGATAAACCTTAGTCCAGCGCGGCGGATGAAACTTTATTTTTTTGTCTTTTACCGCTTTTATCCCCGGCGCGGCCAATGACGCCATTTTCACAAACCACTGTTTGGAAAGACGCGGTTCCACAACCGTATGACACCGGTAACAATGCCCGACGGCATGCAGGTGCTTTTCTGCTCTGACAAAAAGTTTTCTTTGTTTTAAATCTTCAATTATTGTTTCGCGGCACTCAAACCTGTCCATTCCCTCATAACTTCCACCTTCCGAATTTATCCGCCCGTCGGAATGCATCACATTGATATTTTTTAAACCGTGTTTTTTACCAAGTTCAAAATCCACGGGGTCATGCGCGGGTGTAACTTTAAGCGCGCCCGTGCCGAACGCGGGATCAACATTTTCATCGAATATCAATTTAATTTCGCGTTTAAGTATCGGCAGAACCAACGTTTTACCGGAAAGCGAAGAATAACGCGCGTCTTTGGGATTAACCGCGACTGCCACGTCTCCCAGCATCGTTTCAGGACGGGTTGTCGCCACCACAACATAATCAACGTTTTCTTTTTCCGGTTTTCCTCGGCCTTTTACCGGATATTTAATATAGTAAAGCATCCCTTCCACTTCACGATGTTCGGCTTCTTCGTCACTAAGCGCCGTCCGACAGCGCGGACACCAGTTTGTGATATAATCTCCCTTATACAACAGGCCATCCGAATAAAGCCTCACAAAAACTTCTCTAACCGCGCGAGACAGACCTTCATCCATTGTAAAACGCGTCCTGTCCCAGTCACAAGACGAACCTAATTTTTTAAGCTGTTTGATAATCGTGCTTCCATATTCATCTTTCCACTGCCAAACCCTTTTTAAAAATTCTTCGCGGCCAAGATCCGATCTTTTTAAGTTTTGTTTCGCGAGTTCTCTCTCGACAACGTTTTGAGTGGCGATCCCCGCGTGATCCGTACCCGGCATCCAAAGCGCTTCAAAGCCCTGCATACGTTTCCATCTTATCAGTATATCCTGAATCGTGTTATTGAGAGCGTGCCCCATATGAAGAATACCCGTTACATTGGGCGGCGGGATCATTATCGAATAAGACGCTTTAGAACTCTTTTCATCGGCGCTAAAAAGCTTATTTTTCATCCACAAAGCATAGATCTCTTTTTCTATTTTTTTCGGGTCATACCTGGTAGAAACTTCTTTCATCTAATTTGTCTCCTATTGTTCTATTGCAAAACCATTCACAATCCATTAGGGCGGACACATGGGTCCGCCCCTACGATAAAAAAATGAGAAATTGTTAAAAATCGATTCAACTTACGAAA
>CAYPYT010000054.1:0-7929 GCA_964415105.1 uncultured Planctomycetia bacterium
AAACCATAAACAGTTTCCGTCGGAAACGCTACAAGACCTCTATTGTGGATCATTTTCACACCTTGCTTAAGAAGTTCATGGTCGATATTATATGGATCTATTTTTAGTATTCGCGGTTTCATGATTTTTTCTTCCGGAGAGGGGAAAACCTCCGGGCTACCACTTTAATTCTTTCCCCGTTAAGATCTTATATGCTTCTTTATATTTTTCCGATGTTTTCAAAATTATATCTTCCGGAAGTTCGGGCCCGGGCGGAGTTTTGTCCCAATCAAGAGTTTCCAAATAATCTCTTACAAATTGTTTGTCGAAACTCGTCTGAACACGGCCGGGTTTATAATCGTTTTTCGGCCAAAATCTTGAAGAATCAGGAGTAAGCGCCTCATCCATAAGTATAATGTTATCCCCGATTTTTCCAAATTCAAACTTGGTATCCGCTATTATCACCCCTTTGGATTCGGCATATTCGCTTGCTTTTTTATAAATAGCTAAACTTTTTTCTTTAAGGAAGTCGAAAACGTCTTCTCCGACGATCTGTTTCGTTTCTTCTTCGGAAATATTTAGGTCATGCCCTTCATCGGCTTTGGTTGAAGGCGTGAATATGGGTTCGGCAAGTTTTTGTGATTCTTTTAGTCCTTCCGGCAATTTTATACCGCAAACCATGCCGGTCTTTTTGTAATCTTTCCAAGCGGAGCCTGAAATATATCCCCTAACGACACATTCGGTCATAATAGGTTCGGCCTTTTTTACAAGCATGCTTCTTCCCGCGAGCATCTCTTTGTACGGTAAGAGCTCCCTCGTGGCCGAAACCATCTCGTCGGGATCGGCTGTGATCATATGGTTCTCGATTATATCTTTTGTAAATTCAAACCAGAAAACCGAAAGCATATTGAGAACTCTGCCT
Source organism: uncultured Planctomycetia bacterium (assembly GCA_964415105.1). GTDB lineage: Bacteria > Omnitrophota > Gorgyraeia > Tantalellales > Tantalellaceae > BS750m-G21. The sequence goes on from CAYPYT010000054.1 coordinate 902, forward strand.
TTAGAGGGTATACCGTTAGGCATTATAACGTCAAACGCTGAAATTCTGTCGGTAGTGACGAAAAGCAGTTCATCACCCAGATCATAAATATTACGCACTTTACCTTTTTTAAGAAGTGTAATATCTTTTAAGTTCGGTGACAATAAAGTTTTTAACGTTTTCATTATTTTCTCTCGATCATATCAAAAAAAAAAGGCTAAACCCCGCTTTGTCTCCGAGCGGCGCTTCATTTCTAAGCTTCCCACACAAACGGAGAGACATAGTCGCCGTTGTTTTTTCGGCAATCTTCCAATCGTTTTTTTTGATCGTTAAGTGTTTTTATTAAAATACTCGGGGTATCAAAAACTTTTTTGTGATAAATATCTTTTATTCTTTCAATTTTAGCTATATTTTCGGGAATACGCAATTTAAACTGCTGTTCATACTCTTCTTCAGTATATTCCCTTTTAAGAACACTTTTAAATAACCCGCGCAGATCTTCATATTTCGGGATATATCCCACAGGAGTTTTAAACGCGGCCGCTTCATCATTAACTCTAAGTTCCATCCATTTTATCCACACATGTTTATCTTTTATGCCGTTAAGGTATTTTTTATCCGCGCCTTTGAGAAAATAGTTTACATGAAAAATAAGCGGTGTTTTCTTAACGTTCTTTACTATATCAAGATTGTTCTGAATGTATCTGCCGATCGGTATGGAAAGAAAATCCAAGTTAGCCATAAGATTAAATTTTCTCACGCCTTCCGCGCCAAGCGTGGCGGATGTGGTTTCTGATTCTATTGCCGCGGCCTGGCACAATATGCCATGCGCCCAATCGAAAGACTGAGCGACCGGGACACTTGTGTCGGAATCCCTGCCTCCATAGATAATCCCCCCAACTTCCACGCCCGCCGGGTTATCTAAGTTTTTATCACAATTTTTCAGATTCTCCAGACTGATGGTATATCTCGCGTTTTTATGTGAGAACAATACTTCATTATCATCCGGACCTTTTTTCCCGGGGATCCACTCTCCCGCGAAGTTTGTTCCGATTTCAGGCTTGCCGCGGCCGTCACCCAGCCAGCGCGGGTTATTGTCCGCGTCAACAAGCACGTTGGAAAAAATAACTTCACCCGGGTCGGTAAGCGCGCTAAAGATTTCCGGGTCGCTTTTTTCGCTTACGTCCTGAATAATTCCGAAAATTCCTTTTTCAACATTTACCGCGTGTATCTTCCCGTTTATCTGACGAAGATACGCTATATCATCCCCAATGATCTTTTCATCTTCAAGCATAGCTGTCGCCGTCTTGCCGCACGCGCTGGGGAAAGAACCCGTAAAATAAGTCAGTCTTTTTTTATCCGGAGAGTGTACTCCCATAACAAACATGTGTTCGGTAAGCCATCCTTCTTCCGAGGCGCGTTTGATCGCCAGGCGCATAGACAATTTTTTGAGCCCCACCGTGTTTCCCGCGTACTGAGTGTTCGTACTGAAAACCATCTCTTCTTCAAGATCGATATATACTCGGCGATTATACACATCACTGCTGACACCGTTTTTTAACACACCGGCTGAATGGATAAAACGAAAAAATCTATCGGAATTTTCGTTCTTACGGAATTCTTCATACCCGCTTCTATACAGTATGTCTTCTGAATGCGCGACATAACTTGAATCTGTTATCTGTACGGCGGGAATCGAAAACTCCGAAGCCGTCGGACCGAGACAGAAAAAACACACATACATTTCTTTCCCCGTCATCATATTATCAAGAAGGGTATGTATCTCTTTCAATCCTTTCTCTCGATCTTCGGACTTTATATCAGAACCCAAGACTTCATCCGGACGGAGTAAATACTTGGTATTGGATTTGTCCCGCGCCTGGTCATAATATCCGTCAAAATGAATCGAGTGCCCTTTTGTTTTAAGAGCCTTTTCTTCGCCTGTTTCCAAAGCTTTATCGCGAAGATATTCCGCGTCTTCAATTGAATCCGTACGCACAAAAATTGAATCGGGATTACAAACCCGCGCGTATTTCGATAGAAAATCGTACAATTTTTCATTTTTCAGTGCTTCCAGTTTTTTAAAACCCGCTTCGCCGCACTTACTTTTAAATAGTTCAACATATTCCAGTTTCATATTCTTTTCTCTCTTTCACGCGTATTTTTCTCTTTTATTCGATTTCGACTATTCATAAAGCTGTTAAAACCCCTTGTTTGAGCGTTTTAGCTCATATATGTTATAATAGAATGCGTATTGTGTCAAACATTAACGCGCGTTAGCATTCAGGGCGCGCGCATGCGTCCACCCCCACGAAATTGGGGTTTTGTTTGGAGCTGAGGATAAAATGCCAGTATATGGATTTGCCATTACGGGATAAATTTTTCGGGACTAATGTTCTTGTAACTTTTGATGTTCGGTTATATAATTTATCTCAATGAATGTTGGTGGGAAGGGGAAACTTATATGAAAAAAAATATTCGCTATATTCCGGGCGCGGTTTTGATCTCTTTCTTTTTATTAAGCGGATGTGCTCATTTCGGGCCTTCGTTTTTGAGTCCCGCGTCGCTTGCGGGATTTAATATAAAAGATCTTAAGCGGGCCGCGAGTGAAAACGGCAGAGAAAAAGTTTTTTCCATGCCTTACAAAACCGCGTTTGACAAAACAATAGCCCTACTTAAAGCGCATCATTTAGAGATATATCAGAACAGTATAAAAAATGGCTGCATAGTGGTCATGAACTTTGAAAAACAGGTTAACACCACACGGTTAGGCGTATTTTTCGAATCGTTGGATGAAAATAAAACTAAAATAACGTTGGGTTCTTTAAGTACAGGTGTTTTGAAAAAGGGCGAAGAAATTATTTTTGAAGAGTTAAAGTAGATTTGGAGAGAGTTCCATATATCCCCGCCGATAGATCTCGCTGATTGACGGCGGGGTATTTTTTTTAAAAAACGTAGTTCCATTCGTCTTTTGAGTATTTCGATAACACTAATTCTCTCGTCCGGTCAATATCCTCTTTACTCAAACAATATTCGCCTTCCGTAACAGCAAATACAGTTTTGATCGTTTCTCTCAAGGAACAAGCGGAAATCGGAATATTTGTTAAAAAGTTTTTGTGAGGGCGTTTATCTCGGTATTCAGGTTCCTGTCGCGGATGTTTTAAATATTTACCAACGCGGGTTAAGTCAAAATCATAAAGAAACGTTCCATGGTGCAGAAAAAATTCACGTTTTCTTGCCTCGGCGTTCCCTGATATTTTTTTACCGGATAGCGCCAGATCAGATATCGGAAAAAATTCTACGTTATGTCCGGCCTTTTGAAAACTCGCGGAGATATCGTTCAGAATACATAGGTAAGAACCTTTAATGCTCTTATATCTCTCGTCTCTTTTGTAAGAAAGGATCAATGAGAAGTTTAAACATCCCGGCCCTTGGAGAACCGCGCCGCCGCCGGAAACGCGTCTTATGATCTTTATTTTTCCGCTCCGGCACTCAGGCTCGAAACAATCTTCACCTATCTTGCCCGCGCGCCCGACAACTATAAAATGCTCGTCCGCTTCCCAAAAACGCAAAGTTTCACCGATCCCGCCGTGCTCAGCCTTATCCAAAAGCACTTCATCCAGCGCGACCGTATCCTCAGGACTTTCATAAGAATATTGTACAACCCGCAAAATACCCCTCCTCTCTCCCTTTTTTCCTTAACACAACCTCACCATCAACTTCGTAGGGGCGAACACCACCAACCTCGAACACCACCAACCTGAACACCACCAACCTCGTAGGTTACTACCAACCTACGAGGTTGGTGGTGTAGTTTACATAACTCGGGCGCAAATAACCTACGAGGTTGGTGTTTTGGTTTACAATAATACTTTTAGTGACCTTATGGGCTCAATTAGGCGGCTATGTTCATGTCTTTGGCGGCTTTTACTTCGTCTAGTCTGCTTACGGAGGTGGTTTTGGGGAACGTTTTAAAAATTTCAGGGTCTTCTTCCGCTAATTTGGCCAGTTCTATCATCACTTCGATAAATTCATCTAAAGTCTCTTTTGACTCGGTTTCGGTTGGTTCGACCATCATGGCTTCTTTTACGATAAGCGGAAAATATACCGTCGGGGGATGTATTCCATAGTCGATCAGACCTTTTGCTATGTCTATGGCTCTGACACCTTTTTTTGCCTGACGTCCCGCGGATAATACAAATTCGTGCAGACAATTCTTATCATAGGGAATATCATAATACTTTGAAAGATGGTATTTTAAATAGTTCGCGTTTAAAACCGCGTTTTCGCTTACGGCAATAAGCCCGTTTTTGCCGAGAAGCAATATGTAAGCGTAAGCTTTCAGCATAACACCGAAATTACCGTAAAAAGGTGAAATATACCCTATGGACAGAGCTTTTTCAAAATCCAAATGAAAAGTGCCGTCTTTCCGTTTCGTCACGCGCGGAACCGGCAAAAACGGAATCAATTCTTTTTTTACGCCTACCGGACCGGATCCCGGACCGCCGCCGCCATGAGGTGTCGCGAACGTTTTATGCAAGTTGATATGCACAATATCAAAGCCAAGGTCTCCCGGACGCGTTTTTCCCAAGATCGCGTTTAAATTTGCTCCATCATAGTACATTAAACCGCCCGCTTTATGCGTAAGATCCGATATCTCTTTTATGTGCGGATTGAATATTCCCAAAGTGTTCGGACACGTCAGCATAACACCTGCCGCGTCATCATTTAACGCGTGTTTGAATGATTCAAGATCCATTACACCTTTCGCGTTAGATGGTATTGTTTTAACCTGATATCCGGCAATAGCGGCTGAAGCGGGATTCGTTCCGTGTCCCGAATCGGGGATCAAAATATATTTTTTATTGTTTCCTTTATGACGATGATACGCCGCGATCAGCATAACACCCGCGAGCTCACCATGCGCGCCTGCCATCGGCTGAGTCGTAAACTCATCCATACCTGTAATGGTCGAAAGCGCTTTCTCTAAATTGCTTATTATTTCCAACGCCCCCTGGGTCAGCATGCTTCCGCTCACAAGTTGAGGGTTTAACGGATGAAGTGACGTGAATTCTTCGAGCGCGGCTATTTTTTCGGTGAATTTCGGGTTATATTTCATAGTACAGGAACCTAACGGATAAAAATTAGCATCTACACTGAAATTCAGTTTGGATAATCGGGTAAAATGTCTTACCACTTCCGGTTCCGATATCGAAGGAAGTTCGGCGGGAGTTTTCCTTTTATATTTATCGTCCGGGACGCATGTTACAGGAACATCTTTTTCCGGAAAAACTATTCCGGTTCGTCCGGGTCTGGATTTTTCAAATATTAGTTCCATAACGCGTTCTCCAACTCCTCACTTAAAAGATCTATTTCTTGTTTTGTTCGTTTTTCCGTTACGGATATCAACATATAATCCGCCATGTCTTTATAGTATCTGCCTAAAGGAAATCCCGCGGCAATTTTTTTCTTAATTAATTTTTCAATAATCACGTTAGGGTCTTTGGGCAATTTTATTATAAATTCGTTAAAGGTCGGTGAACTTCTTTTCACCTCGACGCCTTTGATCTTTTCTAATCGTTCTTTAGCATATTCACATTTAGCCATACACAGTTCGGCAACTTTTTTCAAACCGTCTTTTCCGATCAAAGACATATATATTAAAGCGCGGAGCGCGCACAGTGCTTCATTGGAGCATATATTGGAAGTCGCTTTTTCCCGGCGAATATGCTGTTCTCTTGTCTGCAAAGTTAGAACAAAACCTTTACGCGACCGGGCGTCCCGCGTCAAACCGACAATGCGTCCCGGCATTTTACGAACGAATTTTTTTCGCGATGCCATAAAACCTAAATACGGTCCGCCGAAGGAAAGAGGTATCCCCAAACTTTGACCTTCCCCCACCGCTATGTCTATTTCCATTTCTCCCGGACTTTTTAAAACACCTAAAGATATGGGATACACACTTTCGATAACTAACGCGCCCAGCGCGTGACACTCGCGGGAAATATCGCTATGGTCGTCTATCGCGCCGAAAAAGTTGGGGTTTTGAAGTATGACCGCGGCTGTTTTATCATCTAAATATTTTTTTATTTCCCGGCGGTCACTTTGACCATGCGATACCGGTGTTTCCACGAATTCAATCGATAAATTGGTGGTATAAGAATACATCATTTTTCTGTATATCGGGTTTACCCCGCCGTCCATTATAATTTTACCGCGGCCCGTCTCACGGATCGCCATCATAGCGGCTTCGAAAAGCGCCGTACCGCCGTCATAAAGTGAAGCGTTAGATACTTCCATATCGGTCAAACGGCAAATGGAACTTTGATATTCATAGATCGCCTGCAGTGTTCCCTGTGACGCTTCGCTTTGATAAGGTGTATATGCCGTATAAAATTCTGACCGCGAAACAATGGCATCTATCGCCGCGGGAATATAATGGTCATAAAATCCGCCGCCGACAAAATTAATAAGTTCGACAGTATTTTTTCGCGATAGACTTTTAATGTATTTTTCCACTTCAAACTCTGATTTTCCGAGCGGCAGATCAAAAGAAGAACTTCTAAGCTCTTCCGGGATACCTTTAAAAAGTTCGGTAATGTTTCCGGAACTTATGCCGATAGATCTCAACATTTCGGCTCTGTCCGCGTCAGAGTGAGGTATATAGTTCACGAGTGTGACTCCTTTAAATAGGTTTCATACGCCGCGGCGGACATAAGAGTTTCTTGTTCAGCGGTATCCGCCAGAGCTACCCGGCATATCCATCCATCGGTATAGGGAGAAAAGTTTATGGTTTCCGGTTTGTCAGTTAAACTTTCATTCACTTGTGAAATTTTACCGGATAAAGGCGCGTAAATTTCACTGGCGGCCTTTACGGATTCTATCGTTCCTAAAACATCGGACTTTTTTATATCACTTCCTTTATTAGGAAGCTCAATAAATGTTATGTCTCCGAGCGCGTCTTGAGCGTGATCGGTAATCCCGAAAACAGCTTCCGCGCCTTCGACGCGAACCCATTCATGTTCTTTTGTGTATTTTAGTTCTTGCGG
>CAYPYT010000055.1:0-2601 GCA_964415105.1 uncultured Planctomycetia bacterium
ACCTACGAGGTTGGTGGTGTAGACTTTTAATCTATCGTAAGGGCACGGCATGCCGTGCCCTTACTGGATATTCCCAAAAACAAATTGTAGGGACAGTCTCGACCGTCCCTGTTCAATAAAAGGATTTTAATTATTGCGGACGGTATGTTATTATGGAATAGTTTAATCTAAGTGATTTTTTAACGAAGGGAGAGGCAGATGGATAAAACCTATAAGTCTAAAGATATCATTCAGATGGCGATTCAGGCTAAAACTAAAGGAATTGATCTTTATCTGGCGCTCGCCGCGAACAGTGAAAATTATCATGTTGGAAAACTTTTTACCGAATTCGCTAAAGATGAAAATAGGCATAAGCTTGAACTTGAAAAATGGATGAGGTCTTTTAAAAAAGAAGCAATGGAAGAGGCTTATCCGGGTGAAAGTGCGCTTTATCTTAAAGCGCTTGTCGATGCCGGCACTTTCAATTGCGCCGCCGCGGAAAAAGAAGCGTTGGAAAAAACAATAAACGAAGAAAAAGCACTATCGGCAGGTATCACTTTTGAAAAGGATTTTATGCTTTTTCTGCACGACCTTCGACAGCACGTGAAAGATGCCGATGTTGAAACAATAGATTCGCTTATAGATGATGAGGTTCAGCATATAAAAGAAATGTTTCACCTCAAAGAAAAACTAACCGGTAAAAAATAAGGTCAGTCTGAAAGAGTCACAGGAGTAAGTTTTCTTACGGAATTGCATAGGAATATTTTTTCACTCGCGATGATGTCTTCTCTAAACAAAACTTTCTCTTCTATTTTGAAGTCTCCGTTTTGAATGAGGTTTTTTCGATATACTCCGTCCAGAAGTCCGCAGGATACGGGCGGCGTGAAATATTTCCCGTTTTTTCGGATTATTATGTTAGTGATAGTCCCTTCGGTTACTTCGTTCCCGGAGTTCATAAAAATTACGTCAAAGAACCCTTTTTCTCTGTATTTTTCATATTCCCGGTCGTATAGGGCGCGGTTAGTAGTTTTATGATAAAGAAAAAGATTAGTTTTTTCAGTACGTTTTTCTGAAATGATCGTTTTTTGAGGAACACCAGTTGGTTCCGGCAGAATAGTTGATGTTATCTCAAGCGTGCCGGATGGATGTAAAACGAGACGAACACGATATTTTTCTTCGGATTTAAATTTTTTCTGAAGTTTTGAGAACGTGTCCATAACGATTTTTTCGTTATAAAGACAAGAAAACTGCGTAGCGCTTTTTTTGAGTCTATCCAAATGTAAAGCAAACAGAAAATAGTTACCGTTTTCCCAAAGAAGGGTTTCAATAATACCAAAATCCTTCGGCAAGGAAGGCGCGGCCCACACTCGTAGCTCCGGGATCTTGTTGTTTTTATAACTGCTGGTATGTAAATTCGACTTCATTGACTAATATTATAGATGTGATACAATAAAAACTCAATATTTTAGTTCCTCGATCGATCGGGTCCCCAGTTATCGGTGTGCCAGTGGCTCAATGGATAGAGTAGCGGCCTACGAAGCCGTTGGTTGCAGGTTCAAGTCCTGCCTGGCACGCCAAAAACGTTAAAACGCTGAAGTCAATATAATCTCTGAAGGATGCGGCGAGAAATGTGATTAAAGGAGCGGCATTATAATGCTTAGAGTCAAAATGTATCTTTTGTTGGGGGTGCTTTTTGCTGTTATTTATGCTGTAATGACAGTAATAGGGCTATATCTTGGTATTGCCAACTTCTATTTTTATTTTATTCTTTCCTTAGGGCTAATGTTTCTCCAATATATGATCGGCCCGAAAATCGTTGAATGGTCTATGAAGGTTAAATATGTTGGTGATAACCAGTATCCGGCTCTGCATCGCGTGATAGAAGATCTATCAGAGAAAGCGGGTATCCCGAAACCCAGATTAGGTATTTCTCAAGTCGCGATACCGAACGCGTTTGCTTTTGGAAAAAACCCGGCTGACGGCAGGGTATGTGTTACTGAAGGGATAATGAGTCTTCTGAATGAAGATGAGCTCAGAGCCGTTTTGGGACACGAGATATCGCATATAAAAAACCGTGATGTTTTAACCATAACACTTCTTTCGGTTATCCCGATGATCTGTTATCGTATTGCTTGGCATTTTTTGTGGTTTGGAGGAGCGGGAAGAAGGCGGGAGGGAAGTCCGGTTTTGATCGGGATCGCGGCATTTCTTTTTTATTTTCTTACGAATCTTTTGGTGCTTTACGCTTCGCGTATCCGAGAATATTTTGCCGATAAAGGGTCGATCGAGCTTGGCAATAAGCCGAGTACTCTTGCTTCAGCGCTTTATAAACTGGTTTACGGGTCGGCAAGAATGGATAAGAGAGCGCTTAAAAACGTTGAAGGGTTAAAGGCTTTTTTTGTCAATGACCCGTCACAGGCGGTGAAAGAAATACGTCAGTTGAAACAGCTGGATCTGGACCAAAACGGCACTATTGACGCGCGTGAATTGGAAGTTCTTCGAGAGAAAGACGTAAAATTAAGATTCGGAGATAAATTGATGGAACTTCTCAGCACTCACCCCAACATGCTTAAGCGGATAAAACATTTGTCGAGTTTTGAAAAATAAAAAAATGTTTATTCT
>CAYPYT010000055.1:2701-7922 GCA_964415105.1 uncultured Planctomycetia bacterium
GCTTAAGCGGATAAAACATTTGTCGAGTTTTGAAAAATAAAAAAATGTTTATTCTTAATTGGTTTTGATATGACAAAGACGCGGAATCAAGTGATTTTGTTAAAGAAAGTAGTAACCGTGTGTTTCACTCAAGGAGCGGAGTGGAACAGGCGGATTTTTTTTGTACAGTGAAGCCCGGGGGGGTAAGGGGATTTCTTTTGATAATACGCGAAAACTAAGATAGGAGATTATATGATAGAGATTAAAGATGTTTCTATGCGTTACGGGTCGGTTCAAGCGCTTAAAAAAGTTTCTTTTGACGTGCGTAAGGGGGAAGTGTTAGGGCTTTTAGGGCCTAACGGAGCTGGGAAATCAACTTTGATGCGGATATTGACAACTTTTATTTATCCAAGTGAAGGAACTGCCGTTCTAAACGGGTTTGACATCCGAGAACAGGCTCTCAAAGTCAGAGAACAGGTGGGTTATTTGCCTGAGAATGTTCCTTTATATATGGATATGCGGGTTGACGAATATCTTACATTTGTGGGGAAGGCGAGAGGAATTGGATCCTTAGATCTTGTGCGCCGGTTTAAATGGCTGAAAGAAGCCTGCGGGATAGTTTCAATTTGGAAAAAAAACGTACGTGAAATTTCGAAAGGGTTTTGTCAGCGTGTGGCGCTCGCGCAGGCGTTAATTCATGATCCGCGGGTTTTGATTCTTGACGAACCCACAACGGGACTGGATCCTGTGCAGATTATAGGTATTCGCGAACTGATCAAAGAACTCGCGAAAGACAAAACGATTATATTTTCGACGCACATTCTTCAGGAAGTGGAAGTGTTGGCAGGGCGGATCGTTATCATAAATGAGGGGGAGATTGTCGCTCAGGGCACGCAAGATGAATTGGCGGCGCAGGCGATGAAATATCGGTATTTTGTTCTTGAAGTAAAAGATACGAGGGATAACGCAGAGAAAGCTTTGTCAGGGTTGACGCGCGCCAAAGAAATTGTTTTTAAGGAAGAAAAGCCGGATGGATTTGTTCGTTTTGAAATAAAAAGTTTCTTCGATGACAATAATGTTTGGAGAGAAATAGACGATTTGATAAAAGCGCGCGACTGGCCGGTCAAAAAGTTTACAGAAAGACCATGCAGTATGGAAGATATATTTATATTTCTCTTGGAGAACCATAAATAGACTAAAAACGATATCTCGGTATTACATAATAAAGGAAGGGAATATATGAAAAAGATCAGTCAATGGAAAACAGTTTTCGAAAGGGAACTATCCGCGTATTTCAATTCACCCATAGCCTACATTTTTATTATCGTGTTTGTTCTTCTTACTTCGGGGATATTTATGTCCGAATTTTTTCTTATCGGTAACAACGATATGCGCGGATTTTTCGGAATGCTGCCTGTGATCTTGGGGATGTTTATACCCGCGATTACGATGAGAATATGGGCGGAAGAGAAAAGCGGCAACACCTTTGAGCTTTTATTCACTTTTCCCATGAAAACAAACCAGTTAGTGCTCGGCAAGTTTGCCGCGAGTTTTGTGTTTTACCTTATAGCTCTGGCATCAACACTTGAGGTGCCTATTATGCTTTTTTGTGTGGGGAAACCGGATATTGGACCTATTATCGGCGGATACATAGGCGCACTTTTTCTCGGAGCGTTTTTCTTGAGTGTCGGAATTTTTATTTCCGGGCTGACAAGAGACCAGATCGTCGCTTTTATCGGCACGATGATAGTATGTTTTTTCTTCTATTTATCGGGGCTTGATTTCATGGCAGGTGTAATTGACGGCTGGATGAACGGAGTCGGAAGTTTCCTGAAAGAGTATTTTGGTGTTGTTCGTCATTATGCCGCTTTTACGAAAGGTGTAATTGATAGTAAAGATATAATTTATTTTGTGGTGATGACAGGGATCTTTTTGTCTTTAAACGTGTTTTCACTGGAAGACCGGATGAAACCTAAAGCGAAACTGTTTTTTGCCGGAGCGGTAGGTATTTCTCTGGGGATTGCTTTGGCAATCAATTTTTTGTCTTCGGATATATCTGTCGGCAGATATGATTTCACGGAAGGTAAACTTTATACCGTAACAAAAGCTTCAAAAAATATACTTAGGGATTTAAAAGCCCCCGTAACGGTTAAATTATATATTTCCCCCGAAGAGAAGATGCCTACCGCGTTCAAAACACTGGAGCAGGACATAAAAGATAAACTTGATGAATTTAAGATCGCCTCCGGCGGCAGGCTTTCGTATAAAGTTTTTCATATGGAACCGGCCCATTCCGAATCGGGTCCCGGCGCGGAAAACGCGCCAAAAGATTCTTTAGAAGAGTCGGCTGAGAAAAAAGGTATTGTCCCTTTTCGCGTTCAGAGCATCGAGCAGGATGAGATGGGAATAAAACTGGTTTATTCGGCAATGTCCGTAGCGTATAAAGAAAAACCAGAAGAAATTATTCCTCGGATCATTCCGAGGGAAATGCACAATTTTGAATATAACCTTCTCTCGAAGATTTACCGTATGACGCTTTCCAAAAAACCTTCTGTCGCGTTATTCGCCCCATATCAGGAAAAAAAGATGAATGCTCAAATGGTGGAACTTTTGAGACAGCTTGGACAGGATGTCTCTTCAGAATATAGGGAAGACAAATATAATGTTCTTGAGGCGATGCTTAAATATGAAGATTATGAAGTTAACAGAATACTTTTGACTGAAGGTGAAGGAATTCCTCAAGAAACGGACACGCTGGTGATCGTAGCTCCCAGAAATCTTACGGAACGGCAGAGATACGAGATCAGCCGTTTCTTAGCTGAAGGAGGTAACGTTTTTATCGCCGCGCAAAATTATGAGTATGATTATAGTATGGTCTCGGGAAGAGGCCTAAACATCACTCCCAGGAAGAACCCGCTCGGCATTAATGAACTTTTAAAAGATTATGGCGTGACTTTTGACGAAAAGATCTTAATGGACGAAAAAAATGAAATGTTATCCGTTTCGGGCGGAGCGAATCTTGGGCCTTTCTCGGTGTCCACTCCGGTAAAAATACCTATACAGATCATGGTTGACCAGACGACAATGAATCAGAAAGTTTCGATTACGGGGCGGCTGGAGGCCATATTTTACGCGTGGGGAACGGCGCTCGAAATAGACGACGCGCGGATTAAAGAAAACGGACTCCGGCAAACGATGCTGTTTACCTCAAGTAAAAACAGTTGGGAAGTGCCTTATCATCCCGGTACGTTAACTGCCGAAGATATAGCAGTTACAAATTCCGAGAAGAAAGATAAGAAACCGCTCGCGGTAATGTGGGAAGGTCAGTTCCCGGACGTTTTTAAGAATAAGAAAATCCCCGAATGGACAGATGCCGGCGATCGAGAAGCAATTTCGGAAAATGCCGCCCAAACAACCGAGGCTGAATCCGTACCTTTAAATCTGAAACCCGGCAAACTTCTGATTGTGGGGTGTTCGAAAATGTTTGAGGAAGAGATCATAAAAGCCAGCGGCGGGATGATCATGTTTTTTATGAATTCCGTCGACGCGTTAACCCTCGGCGGCGAACTTGTTGACATCAGAAGCCATCAGCCGGTTAGCCGGGCGATTTCCCCTGTAAGTAAATCCGGAAAATTGTGGTGGCGGTTTATGACAGTATTTTTCATGCCGATAATGGTGGTTATTGCCGGCATAATAAGAATGATTTTACGCCGGAGAGAAAAAGAACGATATATGAGAACATTATCTTTAGAAAGTGAGACAAAGATATGAAACTGAAAAACTTGATAATATTGGGAATCATTTTTGTTTGTTTGGTAACGGTGATATTTGTGAAAAAAAATGTTACCCCGGAAGTGCCCAAAGAAGAAGTCTTCCGCGACGTGATCCAATCTCCGATCAGCCTCGGCGTAATTAATGAGTGCGATATTGTGTTAAAACACGCTTCCTCCTCTGCCGGTAAAAATACGACGGAACTGAATTTTAAAAAAGAAGATGGCGGTTGGATTCTTAAAAACGTTTATAACGCGCGTGTGAACGAAAAAGAGTTAGAGACGTTTTTAGATAACCTGGATGATCTGAAAGGCGAATTCAGGTCGGATAAAAAAGAACTGTTTGAGGATTATGGAATAAAGGATGAGGAATCCGTGCATATAATCCTTCGGGGAGCCAATGGCGCGGAGATTACGCATTTGGTAATAGGAACGAAAAAACCGGATTGGGGTCATAATTTTGTAAGAGACGCCGGTTCAACCGAAGTTTACATAGCGGATAAAAACATTTTAGCTTCTTTAGGTTTTTGGGAAGATGTTCTTCCCGATAAGCTTGACAAAAAAAGATGGATAAATACGGACATAATAAATTTTGACCCGGAGGAAGTCGCTTTTATAAATATATCCGAACAAATTGACGCCCGCGAAAAAGAAACGCGTCTCGATCTTACGCGGGAACTCTCCGGCGGTGAAAAGAAATGGAAAACCGCAGACGATTATTCGTTCAGTTTAGATCAGGACAAAATAAAAGAATATTTGGGAACTATAAAAAATATTAAAGCGAGTGAAGTGGTTGACCCTGAAGAGCCGGGACATTTTGATTCTCGGCTGTTGCGGCTAACGGTCGGTAAGAATAACGGTGAACAAATTGTTGTAACGCGCGGAAGAAAAAAGGAAAACGGACCCGGCGGTTATGTTAAGGTCGCCGGGGAAAAATATGACTTTCTTGTTTCGGATTCGGTTTTCAATGGTTTAGAAAAAAACTCCGCTGACTTTCTATCGAAAAACCTTTTCGACTTAAAAGAGGAGAATGTCAAAGAGTTAAATATTAATGACATAGAAAAACGAAAAAAATATACGGCAATAAAGTCTTCCGAAAGTCATCTGTGGAAAACAAAAAGAGGCGCCCTGATCGATAAAACCAAAATAGAAGACATTATTCAAAGCATAGACAGCATAAACGTAAAAATGGTGACAGACGCCGAAGTGCCGAAAAAAAATATTCTCACGTATATAATCACAAAAACCGACGGCCGAAGATGGGTCCTTGAGATCAGTGAAGAAATAACCACGTCTGGCAAACAATATCACCTTCTAAAAATAGAAGGAGACCCCCAAAAATATTATATAGAAAGTAATAACGTAAAAGTCTTAAAAGCAATTCTCGCTTGTTTGGCATGACCCCCCCCCTTTTTTTTTGCTATCCCGGGCTTGACCCCAGGGCTGGCTCATGCTGTAATGTTTTTTACTAA
>CAYPYT010000056.1:0-7879 GCA_964415105.1 uncultured Planctomycetia bacterium
GTTCAAAAGGGCGACTTTCAATGTCACTGGCAGACAAAAATTTATTTCACAATGCACTACTATGGTGAACAGCGCATTTCTAACAACGGAATGATTAATAGTAGGGCGGACACGCGGGGGTGCTTCTTCTTACTTTATGAAATATTGGAAGATTGTTTTGTACGTGAAGGCTCCTATTAGACAGCCTATTACCGGACCGATTACGGGGACCCATGCATAACTCCAATCGGAGTCTCTTTTGCCGGGGATAGGCAAAAGAAAATGCGCGATACGGGGAGCAAGGTCCCGGGCGGGATTTATGGCGTATCCCGTAGGGCCTCCGAGTGAAAGACCTATGCTCAATACAAGCATGCCGACCAAGTAAGGCCCGGCGCCCGTGCCGATACCATTATGGGTGTTGTTGATGCCGAGTATCCCGAGAAGAAGCATGGCAGTACCAATGATCTCCGCGAGCAGATTCCATCTTCGTTTTCGTATAGCCGGCATAGTGCAGAAAATCATCAGTTTATGGTCGGCGTTTTTAGTCGCTTTCCAGTGAGGCATATAGGTCAGCCAGACACCCACTGCGCCTAAAAAAGCCCCCGTCATTTGCCCTGAAATATAGGGAAGGGCTTCTTTCGGACTAAGTTCTCCTATAGCAATGAACCCGATGGTTACAGCCGGATTGATATGGGCGCCGGAGATCCAGCCGGCGACATACACCGCCATCGCGACCGCGAATCCCCAGCCTGTAGCGATGACGATCCATCCGGAATTCTCGCCTTTACTTTTTTTAAGAAGGACATTAGCGACAACACCGTCGCCGAGAAGAACCAAGATCATGGTGCCTATAAGTTCGGCTATGAAATTTTGGAACATGGGTTCCTCCTATTTAGCACTTATTTTTTCTTAAGTATTTTTTTTGATTTTTGTCTCGTGCGAGCAAGGCTTCTGGTCGCGATTAAGTTGACTCCGCTATCCATGATATTTTGTATCACGACGTCTCCAGATTTAACCGGTGCATGAAGAGTGATTTTCGACGCGCGCTGTATTATCTTAAAGGCTATTTTTTTGGGGACGGGTTTTTCGGTTTTTACCGGGACAAAGGGGATGGAGCAGTCTTTTACGCGAACGGTTGTGGTAACGATTCTTACCGGATGAAAAATTTCGGTTTCCGCGTAAGTGATTCCTCTTTTACAGGTATTGCCTTCAACCTTAATGATCTTCTTGGCGGTATAATCGACGTTCAGTTCACAGCCCATAGGACAATTGATGCATATCAGGTTTTTTTTCATCTGTTTTCTTTCCATTTTTTCCTCCACCCAAAATATAAACTCACAGGGTAACCCGCGGGGTTATATTTACTCCGCTTCAAAAAGCACCTCTATGTATCGCGCGAGAGGCGGGATTTCCTTGATCGGAATGCGAAGCATAATACTCGGGAATATCTTTCTGTGTTTAGCCTTATAAAGAGTTTCTTTATCTGTTCTGATGATCAGGTTTACGTTTTCCGCGGGGGTCATAGCTCTTAAAGAGAGAAGAGCGCTCCTTCCCGCTTTAACCTTTGAAGGTAAAATATACCTCACCAAATTTCCGGTTTTAACGGGGATGTCCTTACCCTTTTTGTTAGTCCCCTTTATGTATTCTGCCGCGGCTTTACCGCAGTATTCCGCTTCTTCCGATACGAAATCGACCAAATCGTGTACCTGCAAAACGTTTCCGCAGGAAAAAATACCGGGGATAGTAGTCATAAGATCGGCGTCAACACTGGCTCCGCGGGTGATCGGGTCAAGTGCCACGCCCGCTTTTAATGACAGCTCATTTTCAGGAATAAGGCCGATGGATAAAAGCAGACAGTCGCAGGATAAAGTGAAATTACCCGTTTTTTTCGGATCGAAATGAGTATCGATAGGCGCGATATGTACTTTATTTATTCGTTTGTCGCCGTCAATCTTTGTTATTGTGTGTGAAAAATAAAGAGGGATATTAAAATCGTGCAGACATTGCACGATGTTTCGGTTGAGTCCGCCGGGATAAGGCTGGACTTCGATAACCGCTTTTACATGTGAGCCTTCCCACGTCAGACGTCTGGCCATAATAAGGCCGATGTCACCGGATCCCAGAATCACTATTTCTTTGCCGGGAAGGAGTCCGTGAAGATTCGTCATTTTTTGCGCGAGACCCGCGGTAATGATTCCCGCGGGTCTGCTTCCTGGAATGGATATATTTCCGCGGTTTCTTTCTCTACAGCCCATGGCAAGGATAACGACTGTCGCTTTAATTTCCAAAAGCCCCTTTGTTTCCGAAAGAAGAATGACAGTTTTAGTTTTTCCGTTGTCTATAATGTCTATCGCGGCGGTATTTGTCAGAGGAATTATATTCTCGTCCCCGGCGGCATTAATGTAGCGTTCGGCGTATTCCGGACCGGTCAGTTCTTCTTTGAACCGATGCAGACCGAAACCGTTATGGATGCACTGCATGAGTATTCCTCCCGGCACGCTTTCTCGTTCAACTACGAGAATATTCTGTACGCCGGAATTTCTGAGAGCCAAAGCCGCCGCCAAGCCGGCCGGACCAGCTCCTATGACAAGTGCGTCTACCGATTTAATCACTTTGGTCTCCTTTTTTCACCGGAAAGGGGATAATCTCAGAACCCGCTCCTTTTTTATTTATTTGTTCACGGGGAATACCTGTTTCTCTCGCAATGATATCCATTATACGTGAAGTGCAGAATCCGCCTTGACAGCGGCCGCACCCCGCGCGGGTGATAAATTTTATGGCGTCTAAAGTTGTATGTCCGTTTCGGACAGCCGCGATGATTTCAGCTTCAGTGACGTTCTCGCACCGGCAGACAAGTTTCGCGAAATCTTTGTTGGATTTTATGATCTTACCGAATTCCGCGTAATTTTTCTTGTCAATAAGTTCTCGAACTCTTTTTACGGATTTTCTTATTGGATCAAAAGACGGGTCTTCTTTCAAGGGAAGTCCTTTTTTTAAGAGTATCTCTCTCACCATTTCCGCGATTGCCGGCGAAGCGGTGAGTCCGGGAGATTGTATCCCCGCTACGTTGATAAACCCCAAAACTCGAGTCGCCCCGATTATAAAGTCTTCGCCCGTGGCCGCCGGTCTTATCCCGGCAAAAGCCGTGATGACGTCAGTACTTCTTATGGCGGGAACCATATGCTGCGCGTGGCGAAAAACGGTTTGAAGTCCTTCTCGGGTCGTTGAGGAGTCTTTTTTGCTTTTTGTCTCTACCGCCGTAGGTCCGACCATTACGGTTCCGTCGACTGTCGGGATAACCAGCATACCTTTGGAATTTTTCCTCGGGACGGGAAAAATAACTCTTTTTACAAGCGAGGAGACTCTTTTGTCTAAGAGATATTCTTCACCTTTGCGCGGGTGTATCTTGAAATCGGTTATGCCGACAAGCGCGGAGATCTCGTCCGCGAAAAGTCCCGCGGCATTTATTACGAATTTGCCGGTTAGATTTAACCCGTTCTTTGTGATCACTTTGATCCGCTTTTTTACTGTTTTTGTATCGAGCCGAATGACTTTCGAATTTGTGAAGAGTTTAACGCCGTTCCTGACGGCGTTCTCCGCCAGCGCGTAACAATATTCGTAAGGACAGATAATTCCGGAATTTGGAGCGTAAAGAGCGCCCAGTATGTCCGGATTGAGATTGGGTTCCATTTCGAGAACTCTTGTTCGTCCTATAAGCTCCAAATAGGGGACGTTATTGTTTTTTCCCTGAAGATAAAAGGCTTGAAGAATGCGGATTTCTTCTTCGGTGAAAGCTACCATGAGTTCCCCCCGGCGCTGGAAAGGAAAATCCAGTTCTTCTTTCAGGCGGTCAAACATACGATTTCCAGCGAGTTCCAATTTTCCTTTTACCGTCTCGGAAGAAGAGTGGAACCCCGCGTGTATGATCCCTGAGTTTGCTTTACTTGTGCCGAAAGAAACATCCGCCTCTTTTTCAACAAGAGCTATTTTTAATTTAAAACGTGAAAGTTCCCGCGCGATCGCGCAACCGACAACCCCGGCACCTATTATGACAACATCAAACTGTGTATTCATTTCACCTCGCTTGACAAAATGGCGTGAAGCATTAATCTTTATCTATAAGTATAATTTAAAAAGGGAGTAAGTCAAAAGTTTTATGGCAGGATAATGAACAGTGTTAAATTGTTGTCTTCGGGTAGTAGAGATTTCTTTCAAAACAGCGCGATACAAAACAGATCGAGGTTAAAAATAAATGGAAAAATATATTCTCTCATTGGATCAGGGGACTACCAGTTCACGCGCGATACTGTTTGATCACGCGGGTAACATTAAATCCCGCTGTCAAAAAGAATTTAATCAGATTTTCCCCAAGCCCGGCTGGGTGGAACACGACGCGAATGAAATATGGTCGAGTCAGATAGAAGTCGCGCGTCTGGCGATGAAACAAATTTCCGTAGGCGCGGAACAGGTAGAGGCTATAGGCATTACCAATCAGAGAGAAACTGTGGTGCTTTGGGATAGAAACACGGGAAAACCCGTATGCAACGCGATCGTATGGCAGTGCAGGAGAACCGCTGATATTTGTGAAGAGCTCAAAACCAAAGGAGTTGAAAACATCATTCGCGAGAAAACCGGTCTTCTTTTGGATCCGTATTTCTCCGGAACGAAGATCATGTGGCTCCTGGAAAACGTCGCGGGTCTTCGCCGGCGGTCTGAAAAAGGCGAGATTTGTTTCGGGACGGTAGATTCCTGGCTTATTTTTAATCTTACCGGAGAACACGTTACCGATCCCACCAACGCTTCGAGAACTCTTCTCTTCAATATCGTAAAAGGCGAGTGGGACAAAGAACTTCTAAGTATCATGGATGTTCCGGCGTGTATTCTTCCCGAAGTCAGAAAATCAAGCGGCTATTTCGGTATGACAAAAAAAGAAATATTCGGAGGAGAAATACCTGTCTCCGGCGCGGCGGGTGACCAACAGGCGGCTTTGTTCGGTCAAGCTTGTTTTAAAAAAGGAGACATAAAGAATACATACGGTACGGGATGTTTCATGCTTGTTAACACAGGCAAAAAACCGGTATTTTCGAAACATAAACTGTTGACTACGGTCGCGTGGGATATAGGTGACGGAATGGAATACGCCCTGGAAGGATCGATTTTCGCGGGCGGAGCGGTGATCCAGTGGCTGAGGGATCAATTGAAGATACTTAAAACAGCGGCGCATTCGGAGGAAATGGCACTTTCAGAACCCGACTCCGGCGGCGTAATTTTTGTTCCGGCGTTTGTCGGACTCGGCGCGCCGTATTGGGATCCGAACGCTCGCGGCGCGATTTTCGGTCTTACCAGAGGAACGACTCAAGCGCATATCATCAGAGCCTCCTTGAATAGCATAGCTTTACAGTCAAGAGACCTCTTTGCGGCGATGGAAGAGGATATGGGAAAAAAGATAAAGCTTTTAAAAGTTGACGGCGGAGCAACAGTTAATTCTTTCCTAATGCAGACCCAGTCCGATATCCTGAATATCCCGGTAGTTTCTTCAGCCATTGCCGAAACAACCGCTTTAGGCGCCGCGTATCTCGCGGGCCTCCCGACAGGATACTGGAAAAACAAAGATGACATAGAAAAAAACTGGATAGAAGGAAAAAGATACATCCCAAAATTCGACGCTTTAAAACACAAAAAAATAATAGAAACCTGGAATCAAGCCGTAACAGCCGCAAGAATGTTTAAATAGGAGTAGTATGAAACATTTATTTTTTGTTGGGGTAATGATTGTTTTGTTAAATACCGGCGCGGCGGCTGAGGAAGCGCGAACGAGTTCCGATTTTGGGATTTGCAAGGCGTTAGAACTCGTTACCGAACATGAAGTTTCCGCTATGCGTGAAGGTATAAAAACCTGGACTGATCAAAAAGTGGTTGACTATATAAATCAAGCGGAGATGCGGGAAGACAATATTAAAAGTTTTTATGCGTGGTTTAAAGAAATTGTTGTAACGCCGCCGGAGCCCGGGAATTATACGGTTTATGAAATAGCCCACGCGGAAGAATCTTTTGAGTCTGCAGTTCTTTTGGGCAAAGTGACACATAATGTTTATCTTGGCATGAGGGAAGAAGACGTCGAAAAATACGGTAAACTTATTGGAACAATGAGTGAAACGCTGTATTTGGATTCAGTGCACATTCCCTACGCCATCCGGCACGACAACACGCGTGACTATTATTGGTTTTCATTGCACAATAAAGGTGTAGACGCGATAGACAAAGAATACGCGCGGTTATTCGGAAGAAAATAAACCATTGCGGTAATCTGTGGAATGGCAAAAAGTGCGATGTTGGAATTAGGGAAACAGGAGGTGGAATAGTGAAGGGAAAACCAAAAAATAAAAAACAACTTACAGTTTTTATGCTCGCGATGATGAATGTGGCGATCATTATGAATTTGAGGGGACTTCCTATGATGGCCAAGGAAGGGCTGTCAATGGTCTTTTTTCTCTTGTTCGCGTCGATTATTTTTCTCTTGCCGACATCACTTGTCTCGGCGGAACTTGCCACAGGCTGGCCGGTCGGCGGCGGTGTGTACAGATGGGTTAAAGAGGCCTTTGGCGGGCGTCTTGGATTTGTGGCGATATGGCTTCAGTGGATCCAGAACGTTATCTGGTATCCGACGATACTAGCGTTCGGCGCGGGCGCGTTATCTTATCTTTTTCTGAACCCGGCACTCGCGAATAATAAAATCTTTAATGTTATAGTGATACTCAGCGTGTATTGGGGCGCGACGCTCATGAATTTTCGCGGGATGAAAACTTCCGGACGGTTAACTACCGCGGGTGTTATTGGCGGAACCATATTCCCCGGGATACTTATCATTGGTCTGGGTATAGCGTGGTGGCTTAAAGGAAACCCGTTGGAATTTACCCTCACGTCTGACAGCATTATGCCTAACTTCAGCAATTTTGACAATATTTCGTTTCTCGCGGGTGTAGTTCTCCTTTTCGCGGGTATGGAGGTGTCCGCCGTTCACGCGCTGGAAGTCGAAAATCCTAAAACTGAATACCCAAAAGCGATATTTCTCGCGGCGGCGACAATAGCGGCCATTTTTACGCTTAGTTCCCTGGCCATAGCGGCTGTACTTCCGGTGAATAATATCAGCCTAACTTCCGGGATCATGCAGGGTTTTAAAGATTTGCTCAATCGGTTCAACCTTGGATGGTTGCTTCCGGTTATGGGTGCTCTTGTGGCCTTCGGGGCGATAGGCGCTGTAACCGCGTGGATAATAGGTCCGAGTAAAGGACTTCTCGCCACCGCGAAAGACGGTGACCTTCCGCCGTTTTTGGCGTATACGAATAGTAACGGAGTCGCGACACATATTCTTGTTGTGCAAGGACTGATAGTAACGGTTATCACTCTTGTTTATCTCTTGATGCCCAATGTTTCGAGCGCATTCTTTTTACTCACGGCACTTACGGCTATTCTTTACTTGATAATGTACATAATGCTTTTTATCTCGGCGATCAGACTCCGGTATTCACAGCCTAAAGTTCATCGAGCGTATAGAGTGCCCGGTGGGAATTTCGGAATGTGGATAGTTTCCGGCGTTGGAATAGTAGGCGCTTTATTCGCGATAACAGTTGGTTTTTTCCCGCCGTCACAGCTCACAATCGGGAGTCCGACTTTTTATGTCACGTTTCTTATTGCTGGAATAGTTATTTGTGTGGTGGCGCCGGTAATAATCTATTTTTTCCGAAAACCGGAATGGATTTCCAAAAAATAAAGCGTTAGCCACCACCAACCTCGTAGGATAGTGGCGCGCGGAACCACCACTAACCTACGAGGTTGGTGGTTACGAACCTACGAGGTTGGTGGTTACGATAAAGTGTAGGGGCGGACCTCGGCGCGCGCC
>CAYPYT010000057.1:0-7873 GCA_964415105.1 uncultured Planctomycetia bacterium
CCGGAGAGCTCTTAACCTCTACGAAATACAAATACGATATAACGGGAGCATTAATTAAAACAACGACGTATGACACGCTTGGCAAAAAACTCTTTGAGACCGTGTACACCGGCCGGATGAACCGCGAAAAAGTAATCCATGCCGAAAGTTATGACCTTACCGAAGAGTTGTTGAACGCGACTGAATACGAATATTCGGCTAACGGCGCGTTGAATAAAACAAAAACATATGACGCGTTCGGCAAAAAGTTATCCGAAACAATATATATCGGAAGAATGAACAGGGAAAACATATCTTTTGTTCAAAATTTTGATCCGGCAGGGTATTTTCTAAATCACACTGAATACAGCTATCAGGATAACGGTTCTTTGGATAAGACGATAACGTATGACGCGGACGCGGCAAAACTTTCAGAGACCATATTTATGGGCCGAATGAAACAGGAAAAGATTAGTTTATCAAAAAGTTTTGATTTTAAAGGAGAACTGCAAAACACGACAACGTACGCTTATGGTTCAAACGGCGCTCTTGAGGAAACAACCATATATGATTCTGCCGGGCGAAAGATCTCAACAGCGGAATACATCGGCAGTTTAAACAAGGAAACCGCGAGCGCTGTCCAAAATTTTGACTGCGCGGGAAATCTCCTGAGCAGTATTGAATATGAGTATCACGTGAGCGGCGCCTTGCGGAAGACAACTAAATATGATTCAGAAAACAGAAAACTTTCAGAAACAGTATATTCGGGGAAAATGAATCGGGAGAAAATAGTTACTGCCGAAAGTTTTGATTCTTTGGGAAAAAGTATAAGCCTTGTGGACTACGATTATGACGAGATACGCGGCGCGTTGTTCAGGGTAACTTCATATGAAATTACCGAAGCATCCGCCGGGCAGAAAATAAAAAGTTCTCAAACATTATATACCGGTTTGATGAACCATGAGCAAGCGGCGGAAATGACAGCTTTTGACGCGGACGGCCTGACTGTAAAAACTATTACCCGTTATGAATATAGCGGCAGAGTTTTAACCAAAAGTATTACAAGAGAGGGCCGCTCTTCCGACGGGAAAATACTCTCTGAAACAACATTTACTGTTTTCTCCGGTCAGGAAAAGCCCGACACTATGATAAACCGTAAAGACGATGGCCAAATTGACAATACTGTTTATTATGAATACTCGAAGGAAACCGGCGCTATTTCTAAAACACGCGCGTGCGATACTTCCGGACGCGTAATATCAGAGACTTATTATCATGGCTTGACAGGTTTTGAGATCGTTGATTTCACTTTGAATTTTAAAGATAACGGTAACAGCCGCGATGTGGAAAACACGACATATTTCTTTTATAAAAGTTTTTCCGCGGATGGCTCTGACTATGAACTAAAACGAGCGGAACACGCCCTTTCGCGGGACGCCAGAGGAAAAAGCGAGACGTACGAAGGCGGAGCGCTTACGGGAGAAGTTGACAGAGATCAACTGACGAACACAATTTACTATAAGGGGAAGATGGGCAAAGAAATAGTGGATTTTTCCCAAACGTATGAACGCGGGGCATCTTTGGAGCTTAAAACAACGTCAACTTATGAATACGATAGTCAAGAGGCTCTTCAGTTTGTGTATACATATTTTGGAGGAACCGAAGGTTCTAAAGAGACAAATGGCTTATCCCGGAACTGTGTGGCGGAATATACAGGTTCTCGCGGTGAAGAAGTTTTTAAACGCATGGAAGGGACAATATGTGAATTTCAGTCGGAAGATTCCTCCGAATGGGCGTATTTCCGGAGAACGGAATTCACCTATGATGATGAAAAAAGGAACACAGGTTATTTTGAAGAAATAATTAACCCGGAAGATAATTGGGATTGGCTGAAGGAAAGCGCGGGAAGCCTGATAACAGCCCAGCAGGTTGAATTTTCGGAATTCAGTTCCGAAGATAGATACGATAAGATCGAGAAAAAGTTTTTTGATAAAAAAGACGCCGATAGCGGGTATGTTCTAAACGGAAAGAAAAATATTCAGGAAGGATTTAAGTATGACGCGGATAATCGCGTCATTTCCTATGGGGAGACGGATGTTTCCGATGAAGGAGAAACAACGCGGAGTGAATTCGAGTTTAGTGATTACTCGGACAAAAATCCCGGCACTATTATGTCGTGGGAATTAGACGAGACCTATAAGAGAACCGGTGATTATTCAAAAAAAACCGGCAACACATATGATGAATTCAACCGATTGAAAAAATACACAGTTACAAATTGCAAAGAAGGAGAAACGAATGTTTCTTATGTTTTTGACATTCTGTATGACAAAGGCAAAAACATAGAAGAGAAAATAATGTCCCCCGATGACAATTTCTGTTTTGGGTCGGAATATTCGATTCACCAATATAAATACAACAAAAAAGGACAGATTGAAACAACTGTTGTGCGGAACAGCGACTATTTTTCAGTTATTGACGCCGACGGCAAAAATATCTATTTTGAATGGACGCCTGAAATGGCCGCTACAAAGGATACGGATCCCGCGAATGAAAATAATCAGGTTCCCGAAGGCGCCGGCCCAAGAAGTTCCGCGTTACAAAGCTCCGCGAATCCGGCCATAGATGTTCTTCAGGCCGCGAGAAAATACGCCGCGCATAAAGAAATAATACCCGGCTCTCTGACACAGATCGAATACACAGGCACAGGTCAGGTAGGGAAGATTATTGACACAAAAGGAAATATTTTTCTCTACAGCGAAAACAAACTTATTGAGCTTGAAAACAGCGCGAATTCCCTTATAGCCGTGGTTACCTACACGACCAACGGCGCCGAAGAACTTACTTGCGCGGTTAAGAGCACTCTTAACGGCGCGAGTTCTGCTTTCAGGTATGATAAAGATGATAGAAAATTTTCTCAGGATCTGACGGATTCTTCGGGGAAACCTATCAATCACAGAACATACACCTATACGAAGAGAGCCGATGGATCAATAGAAAAAGTAACCAGTCAAGAGGAATTCTTGCAAAACGGCACGCAAGTGGTTATGGAAAAGGTGGAAAATTATAATACAAGCGAGCAGGTTGTTGAGATTCTAACGCGATACAGGGCTTTAGGACAGGAAGATTATATTGCCCGCTGGACAGGTGAATACAATACTGAAGATAAACTCAAAACTTCACAAGAAACAAGATGCGCTTCAACAACCTTAACTTTTCAGAATTTTTCAGACGCGGAGATACTTAATTATCTCACTCTTTTTGCCGGCGCCAATTTTTCAAGCTTACCTGATGCCGTAAAAACGATTTTTAATAACAATAACGTCCTTATTTTGACCGAAAAATGGAATTCCACTTATGACAAAGACGGAAATATTCTTAATAAAAAAACAGAAACAAAAAAATACAGCAATTTTGTCCAAATGTCCGAAATAAACACATCGTTTGACGCCCGGAAATATGATGTTCGAGGAAACGTTACAGCATATACGCAGGTTCAAGATGACGGTAAGATAAAAACCATAACCAATTGGCAGGGAACTTTTGAGGCGGATATGGTAAAAAGTTTTTCGCAGACAGTTCACAAGACAGACTACGCGAATAAATTAGATGTTACGGAAACCACCTCAAAGACCAACATGCAGTACAAGCAAGGCAGCCTGATAAGTTATGATGAAACCTTTAATACAAGTACAGCCGCGGATCTAACCATTACGCGCCAAGTCTCCGAAGTAACGTATACAGACGCGAGAATGGCCGGTTACGCTGAAATTACACGTGAATTCGGCGAAAATAATGCAGGCGGAATTATAGATAAAACAACAACGACCACGCGTGGCAATATGGATTATGACAGCCATGGCAATCTTATCGGGTGGCAGGATACGGTTTCAGCGCCTGACGCGGAGAACCTTGTCACTGATGACCTAAAAGCGGTCTGGAACAATAATTCCAGTTTAAAGTCATGGTTCCCAAATGTTGCCGGAGGTGACTATAACCGAGTTAACGATACCGTGGAATGGGCGACGATCGTAAATTGGGCACAGGACGTTGGGTATACGCAATACAGCGAATTAAATGAATATAGTCCCAGCGGTATAAACACCGAAAGCACAAGAACCACATCCGGGGTTGTATTTGACGCGTATGGCAGGATTTTAACATTCAAGGAAGTAACTATCGGATACGAAGTTACTGAGGTCGGTAAAGAGAGAGAATGGCAAAAGAGAACCAGAGAGCGGCAGGAAACCTTTTATAACACGATAAATCAAACGGAACGCACAAAAGAGGTTATTACCATCCAGCTTAATAACGGAACCGTCAAGGACGACTATCCTAAAACCATAGAAAAAAATGACATATTCTACAATACATACGGTCAAGAAAACAGCAGTACATCTGTTGTTAACGGAGAATCTTCCAAAATAGATTCTACAACGTATAACAGTTTCGGTCAGATGACAGGTCAGTTTTCAAACACATCGGACGGATATGGATACAACACAACGGATTATTTTTACGATACAGCCGGCAATGTTGCCAAGACAAAGTATCACAACTATTATCACAAGGAGTGGACCGAAAAAAGCGGGAAAGACGATGTTACCTATACAAACCATGACGACACGACCATATGGAACGACAAATATGGAACTAAAACAAAAGAAGTACAAGACAAGTATTTTCACGTAGATATCAAACAGAGTTTTTGGAATAGCATATGGGGAAAGGCAGTAACTACTGTCCTGAACGCGATATTAAGCGCGATTCCCATTGTAGGCTGGGCACTTTCAATCGCGTTTAACACAATCCTTTCTCTTGCGAACGGCACGTTTGACTGGATCTCCTTGGTGACGCAGGTCGCGATTTCCGGACTCCAGGGGTTTGGCGGCTTGATGGAGATTTCTCCTTTGGAAAAGATATTTGACGCGTTGAACCTGGATAAACTCAAGAATTGGTGTCACCAAACATTTGTAAAACCTGAAAGCGATAAGCTGTTCCAGCAATTTCTTACTAACGCGCAGGTCAATATAGTGCAAGGACTCACCGCTGAGGGAATTTCAGAGGTAGGCAGAAGAAACGGATGGGATCCGTTTCTTACGTCCGCGGTTTCAGGATTTACGTCTGCCGCGATAGGATGTGTGTACGGCGGCGCGACAGGGCAGGGAAAAGTAAAGTCTCCGACCATATATATTATGACAGCTACCATTAAAGCTATCGCGAGCAGCGCTATCGACAAATATACGAGGGATAATCCGACGGCATGGAACCGCATTCTGGCGCCTATAGCAAAACTGGCGGTTGACGCGGCGGCCGGTGTTATGTCCGCTCCTGCGGAAGACAATAAGAAAGAGCTGGATTTTAAAAATAACATGAAAAGTAAATTCATGAAAACCGGCGGCGGCGAAGCCGAGGAAACTAACAAAACACGAGAGGTCGGTTTTGATTTGTCCTATAGCGACGAAATTTTCAATTCTTTCTCATCAATGATCGGAGATACCCTGAAAGGATTATTGTTTGCAGTGTCGTCAATGTTTAAACCCGCGGCAAGCGGGTCTTTCGGCGGTTCAGGCAGTGATTCAGGGGGTATGTTCAGCGGTCATTTTGATGAGGGCGCGGATATTTTCGCGGTCTCATCCGGAAACAACAACGATAGAGCACGGATTGCTGATTTAGAATCAGGAGATTGGTTAAGAGGACAAGAAACGATAGGCGGCAGAGGGTTTGGTTTGGATTCGGTAACCGGGTTTTTTAAAGGCAGTATCATAGTGGATAAAATGATCCAAAATCTTATTTCCGGATTAGATACGAGAACTACAATAATTTCGGCTATCGAGACAAAACTGGACGAGTTCGCTCAGCAAGGTTTGAAAATGTTCGATGGAGTAAAATGCATGTCAGCATGTCTATTGATCGGAGAAATGGACTCGGATTTTTTAACAAATAAAGCGGCGGATATTGTCAAGTTGGCGGGTGCAAGCGCGGTAGACGTGTTGTATAACACGTTAGATAGAGAAACTTACCTGCGATTCTGCATGGGGGGAGATGCTTCTCTTAGCGCGATAATGCAGGAACTGGCAAACGGCGCGGGCTGGGCGACGTATGAATCGAATCTGGCACTGAAAGACACCGGCAGTTTGGAAATCATGATGACAGAAGACGGCAAAAAGGCGTATCTTACCGGAGACGCGAAGTACGATGAGTTAAAAGGCGCGGCGAGGGAATGGGCAAAACGGATAGGATACGGCTTGGGTGATAAGGTGAATTTTGAACTCAATCTAAAAAGCGGTGAACTTTTTCTATCTTTGAAAGTAAAAGACACAGCGACATTGTTTAGTCAGGAAAACGCGCGCCAACACAAAGACATAGAAAGTTTAAAACAGATCGTAATCAACAGTATCGGCAGTATTGAAAAATTAGGAGAAGGGCTGGGAAAAGAATTACATCTGGCGGTAATGATAAACGGACAAAAGAGTGAAATCGTCGGCGCGACAATGATAGTGGCAGAAGCGGACATAACAGACACCGCGCTTCATGGTGAGGTGGATAAATATTTAACGAATAATTTTGAAGGATTAAGGGGAGATTCTTTTAATCTCGCGTTCAACATCGATGTGAAGGAAAACAAGATAGACATAAAAGGCCTATCGGTTAAACTTGACCTGATGAGTATGGAGGAATTATTAAAAAATCTCGGGGAACGCACCCCTAAACTGCAAAAACTGGGCAAAACAATAAAGGCCTTGATGGAATTAGCGAATAATAATCCTGAAAATTTGGAAAGTGTTACAATTAGCGTAAACGAAAAAGGAGATCACGCGATAGCTGTAAAGATGAGATCAAGCGTGTTAAAAGACCTTTCGAATTTAATGGCAAAGATAAGAATAGAAAAAGGGTCGGTATCATTTGACAGATTATCCAGACGCGAATATACGGAATTCATAATAGACGTTGAAACAGGGACATATATGCTGGATCTATCCCTAAAATGCCAGGAGTTTGAACCGATAGTAATGAGGATAGGAGATATCGCCCAAGAGAGAGACTCGAAAGACCGATTGATAAGCGAGCGGTTCTATGACAAGGCAGGCGAGCTGATAACGATGAAAGAATATGATTATCCCCAAGAGAAGCACCTGCCATGGCTTGGGAGCGCACTCGCGGACAAAGTTACAATGAGAGAAACGTTTTACGTAACATCCGCGGACGGCGCCATTAAGGAGCTACATCGAACAACACAAGGCCACTTTATCTCCTCCCGTCATTCTGAGCGAAGCGAAGAATCTCTAACCTTCATCCCAAACACCCGCGCAACCTTTTACAACCTAACCGCCCTAAAAGGCGGCACATTCAAATACATAATAAACGACTGCGTAGCCTCCTTTAGTATAGCCCCTACGTCAGTCATTTCCGCTCCCCTTGTCAATCCCGCCTCTTCTGTCAATCCCGCATCTTCTGTCAATCCCGCATCTTCTGTCATTCCCGCGCAGGCGGGAATCTCCCCACCACGACAAGAGAGACCATCAACTTCATCCGGAATAGACGCCATACCCGAAACAATCTCCATAACCGCCAACATCCCAGCCGCCGCCATAGGTCTAAGCCTGAATGTCGGTCCTGACGTCTACGACACAACCACACTCAACGTAAAGCTCGTCGGCGCCACATTCATACTCGACGAGCCCGCCTCAACCAGCATCAACGGCGAAGTCACCAAAGGCACAATGTTTTACGCGAAAACAAATGATGCAATTAAGACATTATTTTTATATAATGAAACCAAGATGAAAGTAACGGACGGCACACTATTCATAGACCAAGGCAGAGCCCTATTCGCGCCTTTCATTACCCCAGATCTTTCCGTTACTCCAAGCGAACTCGAAAAAACACTGCA
>CAYPYT010000058.1:0-7853 GCA_964415105.1 uncultured Planctomycetia bacterium
CGAAACTGTTGCATTAGGAACTTGAATCTGCCCTGTCCCTATTTAAAAAAAATAAAAATAGGAAAATTATGGGATTAATTAGTTTGCAAAAAGGGTCGTTATCTTTTGGGGGACCACTTATTTTTGATGATATAAGCTTTAAACTCGAAGGAGGGGAGCGGGTAGCTTTTCTTGGGCGTAATGGGGTTGGTAAAACTACATTAATGAAGGTTATCGCCGGAGAGGTGGAACTTGATGATGGTAAAATATTGTGCCGGAAAGCTGTAAAGGTTGCTTATCTTCCACAGGAAGTGCATGGAGAAAGAGAAGGAACTGTTTTTGATGTTGTTCTTTCCGGCTTGGGTGCTCGCGTGAAGCTTTTAAGTGATTATCAGCATCTTACGCATCGATTGCAAACGGAACATTCTCCGGAGCTTATTCGTAAGATTTCGATGGTTCAATCTGAAATTGACCATATCGGGGCATGGGATCTGAATAATCAGGTGGAAAATGTTATTTCCAAAATGAAACTTGATCCGGAAAGTGATTTTGACAAGTTATCCGGCGGGCAGAAACGCCGTGCTCTTTTAGCTCGGGCTCTTGTTATTAAGCCGGATGTACTTTTACTGGATGAACCAACAAATCATTTGGATATAGACTCCATCAACTGGCTTGAAGATTTTTTGAGAAAGTATACGGGCAGTATATTCTTTATTACGCATGACCGTATGTTTATGCGTAATTTGGCTACACGTATCGCTCTGCTCGATCGCGGAAAGATATTTAGCTGGGAGTGTGATTATAAAACTTTTCTGGAACGGAGACAGGCGATACTGGCGGCTGAAACATCTCAGCAGTATAATTTTGATAAGAAACTTGCTAAAGAAGAAATTTGGATCAGGCAGGGTGTTAAGGCCCGTCGGTGCCGTGATGAAGGCCGCGTGAAAGCTCTTGAACGTTTAAGGGAAGAGAAGAAAGCGCAGCAGAAAGAAATTGGTCAAGTTCAAATGAAGATCCAAAAAAACAACATTTCAGGGCATCTGGTGCTTAAAGCATCTAAGGTAGGTTTTAGTTATGGGGATAATTGTCTTATTAATGATTTTTCCATCAAGATCGCGCGCGGTGAAAAGATAGGTATTTTG
The DNA here is from genome assembly GCA_964415105.1 of uncultured Planctomycetia bacterium. Classification (GTDB taxonomy): domain Bacteria; phylum Omnitrophota; class Gorgyraeia; order Tantalellales; family Tantalellaceae; genus BS750m-G21. Next base: position 1,122 of record CAYPYT010000058.1, read on the forward strand.
GGGCCGAATGGGAGCGGGAAGACGACATTGATCAAAATATTTTTAGGTGAAGTTCTGCCTGAGAGCGGTAAAATTCGACTGGGAACCAATACTAAAGTTGCCTATTACGATCAGCTTAGAGAACAGTTGGATATGAATAAGACCGTTGCCGAAAATGTTTGTTTCAAAAGCGATACTGTTGAAATTGATGGTAAATCCCGCAATGTCATAGGGTATCTTCAGGATTTTCTTTTTGCTCCGGAAAGAGCGCGAAGCCTGGTTAAGGTTCTTTCCGGCGGTGAGCGGAATAGGCTTCTTCTTGCTAAACTTTTTACTCAACCGTTCAACTTGCTGGTGATGGATGAACCTACTAATGATCTTGATGTTGAGACTTTGGAACTTTTGGAAGATTTGCTGCTTAAGTATTCCGGAACGTTGTTCTTGGTTAGCCATGACAGGACTTTTCTCAACAATGTAGTTACGTCCACCATAGTGATCGAAGGGAACGGCGTTCTTAAAGAATATCCGGGCGGTTACGATGACTGGCTGGATCAGCGCAAAACGCCGCCCGCGGGAAAACCGGCAAAATTCAAACAAGCCAAAAAGAAGACAAGATCTAAAGATAAAACATTTCAGGACAAGCTTACGTTTATGGAAAAAAAGGAGTTTGAAGAACTTATTCCAAAAATAGAAAAACTTGAAGAAGAAAAAAAGCGTATTAATTCTCTTTTTGCTGACGGTGATTTTTATAAAAAAAATCCGAAAGAAATTGCCAAGGCGAAGAAACGGTCTGTGTCTCTGGAAGAAGAACTTCAAACAGCCTACGATCGATGGGATCACCTTGACCGGATCAATAATGAATAAAAAGGTCTGGCACCCATTTACGTTATAGTAAGTATTTTTTCGCCTAATTAAATAGGAGACGTCCCTATTTAATTAATCTGAATACAATTTCCGGCGTCTTTTTTCTATGTTTTTATCGGAAAGATATTCGTCATAGGTCGTGTTGGCACGGTCTATGTACCCCAGAGGAGTCATCTCTATAATGCGGTTTGCCGTTGTCTCTACTAATTGATGGTCGTGCGATGAAAAAAGAAGAACACCTTTGTATTTTTGAAGTCCTTCGTTCAAGGCCGTGATTGATTCAAGGTCCAGATGATTTGTAGGTTCGTCTAATATCAGAACATTGGCGCCGACAAGCATCATCCGCGCCAACATACATCTAACCTTTTCTCCTCCGGAAAGGACTTTCACATTTTTAAATACTTCATCGCCCGAAAAAAGCATGCGTCCCAGAAACCCGCGCACAAAGGATGTCTCGGTGTTATCTGTATATTGTGAAAGCCAATCGATAAGTGCAATATTCGTGTCAAAGTAGCCCGTGTTGTCCTTGGGATAATACGCCTTCTTAGTTGTTACGCCCCAGGTTAACTTTCCACTGTCCGCTTTGAGCTCGTTCATAAGTGTCCGGAAGAGTGTCGTTTTGACAAGATCGTTGTGACCCACAAAAGCAATCTTATCTCCTTTTGCCACAGTTATGTTCAGGTTACTGAACATAGGCTGTCCGTCAAGCGACTTTGAAAGGTTTTCGATATTTAAGATGTTATTTCCTAAATCCCGTTCCTGCTCAAAATTAATAAACGGGTATTTCCTCGAAGAAGGCTTTATATCCTCAAGAACCAGTTCCTCCAGGCTTTTTTTACGGCTGGTGGCTTGCTTTGCTTTGGAAGCATTCGCGCTGAAACGCGCGATAAATTCCTCAAGTTCTTTACGTTTTTGCGCTATCTTTTTATTAGACTGGTCGCGCTGTTCAAGAACAAGCTGGCTTGACTGCATCCAGAAAGAATAATTTCCCGAGCACAGCCGTATCTTGCCGTAATCGATATCCGCGATATGCGTACAGACTTTATCAAGGAAATGCCTATCGTGAGAAACCACAATAGCGATATTCTTAAAATTGCATAAAAACCCCTCGAGCCATACACTAGTCTCTACGTCCAAATGGTTTGTAGGTTCATCCAACAGCAGAATATCGGGGTTCCCAAAAAGCGCTTGGGCCAAAAGCACACGGATCTTTTGTCCCCCTTCAAGATTTTTCATATATACATCAAGCAGGTCTTTCGTAATGCCTACATTGTTTAACAGTTTAGCGGCGTTACTCTCGGCGTTCCATCCGTCGAGTTCAACAAACTCACCTTCCAACTCCGAGACCTTTATCCCGTCCGCGTCGGAAAACCCTTTTTTTTCATAAATCGCGTCTTTCTCTTTCATAATGTCATAAAGCCGCTTGTGCCCCATGATCACCGTATTCAGAACCGTATGTTTATCAAAAGCAAACTGGTCCTGATTCAGTACCGATATTCTTTCCCCGGGAGTAACAAAGACATCACCGGTCGAGGTCTCTACATCACCAGAAAGTATCTTCAAAAAAGTAGATTTTCCCGAACCGTTCGCTCCGATTAAACCGTAACAATTACCCTGCGAAAAAGTAATATTTACGTCAGAAAATAATTTTTGCGAACCATACTGTAGCGATATACCATTAGTCGTTATCATATCAGCAATTACCTTTCACCTCGCATAATTTCACCACATCCATCAATATCCCGAAACAAGTTTGAGCAATAGCGTTGTAAAAAAACAGGGACGTCACCCTCTCTCGGGAGATGTCCCTGTTTTTTTTTGTTGGAATAAGAAATTAAAACTGCGCGGACACTTTCATAACCGCTTCCTGGTCGGCGGCAGTATTTTTTCCCCAGAAGGTAAGACCGTATTGAAATCCGATATCAAACGCTTTACCGGCCTTGGTCACTTCGTTCTCTCCGCCCCTAAACTGAAATACGGGACCTATTCGCCATATCGCGTATTCTTTTTTAATGCCGCCCGTTCCGCCATGCAATAAATATCCGTCTATTTCGCTTTTAAGGAGAAGCCATTTGAATGGCCAGAATCCGCCTTCGACGAAGAAGGGTATGTCGTTAGAGACGTTTCTATTTCTTAACCTATATCCGGTCTCGGCGTTGAAATAAAACGGGATCGCTGTATCAAACACTTTACCGATAAGGGCTCTAATTTCCAAAGAATCGTTGCCGTCGCTTAGGGTCGGAACTTTATTATTGCCCTCACCGGTATCAAAAGTGGCTTTAATCTGGCCGCTTAATACAAAAGGGTCTGCCATTACTCTGACTTTAGCTCCGAAGTCGATCGTAGTAAAAGCATGACTTTTTACCGAATAACTTCCCCATGCCGCGGGCCGGTGGTATTCCTTGTAATCCGATTGTTTATATTCAAACCCGCCAAGAAGGGTAATCCAATCGGTAAGACCGTATTCTATTTTCGGAGAGATTGACAGTCCGTATGAAAAGGCGTTGCGGTTTTTTCTGTTCAAGCTTCTATCTGTACCGAAATCATATTTCGACCAGCTGGCTTTCATATAATATTCCATCCACACGTTATTTTTCGGTAGTGTCCACGCGCCAGCAAAAGCGAGTTGAGGAAGGATAAAGCACGACAAGATAAAAGCGAGCAGTAAAAAATAGTTTTTTTTCATGTCTTTCCTTTGATGAGATTATGGTTGTAGGGTACAGATCTGCCTGTACCTTTATGTGTTCCGTCGTCTACAACAAGACGAGTTATCTATTCAAATTAAAAAGAGCCGTAAACCAGGCCATTGTGCCCTGATGATCTTTTTGTTCTTCAAGAATCGTTGTGACGTCACCCGGTGTTAAAATACCTTTTTCCGTCAGGATAGCGCCGATTTCTTTGTGTATCTTATGTTTTTCAGCGTATTCCTTTTGAATGCAAAGAGCCGCCTCAATGTCATGGCTTGAAGCCATACCCTTCTTGACGGCAATCTCACCGAAACGTTTTTTTCTTTTTAAAAAATTAAACATATTTTTGTAAAGTTATAAAAGCGATTATTATTTCGTCCCCACTTGTAATAACTTATATCACAAAACCCCCGTATCGTCAAGAATTTCTTAGCCAATCCGGTAGGGGAGGATAGTGGGAGTTCATGCTCGTAGGATAGTGGTTACGATTGGAGTAGAGAGTAAATGGTTTGCGGCAAGTTCAACCTCGTAGGTTGGTAGTGTTCTGTAACTACCAACCTACGAGGTTGAACTTGGGTACGTTAGGTTTGAAAAATGTAGTTTTTTTGTGTTTTGTGAAAAGATGGGGGTATCGTATAATACACATGCGGTACATATTTTTTATTTCTAAAAAAAGGAGTGTGCGGGATGAGGAAAGTTATTTCTCTTATTATTGGGTTTTGTTTTTTGGTTAACAACGTCAGTTTTGCTTTGAGTCCGCCGGTGGTTTCGGGGGGATTGGGGGAGTATACGACGCAGAATAAAGACATTGCGTTTGCCCAAAGCAAGCTTGCCTATGCTCTGGGAGAGCTTGACAAATTAGAGAAAATTGTCAACGAGACGGACCAAGAAAAAATAAAAGGTATCTTTAAAAAACACGAATATTTTAAGAGAAAGCATTCATATAAGCAAGGGACCGTATTCAATTCCGCGAAAATTATTCCTTATTTCAATATGTTGAAAAGAGTGGGTGGTAATATTTTCCGCATACCGATGGTCGTTGATAGAGGCGGAAAAAGAAGCGATTACCAGCTTCTTTTTTCAACCATAAAAGGTGACGAGAAGTGTTTTCCTACATACTTTTTGACGGACGAGGAATTTAAAAAACTTGAAAGTTCCGTATCCGCGCATAACAAACTTCCGTATATGAAAGAGAAAGACGCAAAGTTTGTTAATAGCGTTAGAACCAGATACACCGAGCAGAACGAAAACATCCTCGATGAGCTTATAAGCGATATTATAACGGGAGAAATCAAGGGTGGAGATTTTACGGAAGTTGAAGGAAGGCGAAAAGAGCTGGAATGGAGCAAAAAGTTTCCGGACGCGATAGCGCCGAAGAAATATCTTTCAAAAAACTTTTTTTCGTATTTTGAAAATGCGATTGATCCTTTTCTTTCCCAAATTGATGAAAAATTCAATTTAAAGCGCGCGTTAGACGGGAAAAACTTATGTTTAATAAAACTTCCACCGGATAGGGGGTATCCCCAGATTGAAGAAAACGGTGAAAAAGTGCGTGTATTCGGGCACACAAGTAATAACGTGGTGTATTTGTTTTTGTTGGCAACAGACTACGATATTCTGCAAAAAACCGAATTTACAGCGGACGGGAAAATAAAAGGGCAGGGAGATGCCGCGCCGCTATTCATTAAAGTTCTCTTTGAAACCGTAGTCCATGAAATAGGCGTTATTTACGGTTCGCGTTGGTTTCCTCTTAGAAACGGCGAGAATAGATTCGTGGCTTTTGGGAATAAATTTGATCACGCGTATGATAAATATCTTCGGGATACTGAATCCGGGATTGAAGATGCCTTGGCAGAGGAACTCCGTCAATATATTTCCCGCGGTCCGGTTACTCTGGACGAACTTTTCTGGACGGATCCGACGACAGGTGAATTTGTTCCGCGTGACCACGCGATGGGGAAAAGCGCTGTTCCTGAGTTCAACCCCGGGAGGAAGCTTCGAAAGGAAAATAAAAAACAACTGGCAATGGCGATCACGCGCGCGATATCTGGCGGGAACAAGGACAAATTCCAAACGGATGAAAAATTTGAGTTGTATATTGAAGAATTCCAAAAAGATAACAAATTTTTCCACAACATCAACATGCGTTTTCAGATGTATCTTGACGCTGTGATCGCGTATTATCTGGTTAATGGGGAAACGCCTTCAATTGTAGAGCTAGATTTGACAGAAATTAGAGACATTGGAGCAGTAAAAATAAAATATCAAAAAAACGAGGCTAATGAAGCAACGTTTTCAGAGCTTCTTTCCGAGCGCTTCCCTGAGGAGATAGACATAGCTTTACGCCGGGAAGTAGTTTCGATAGTTCGAAAAGTTATAAGCATGGACGAAAATTCAGGCGTTTCAATGTCTACGCTTAAACAGAGAGTAGGAGCGATATATTCCTCCTATCGACAGATGATGGAAATGATGCTGGACCAGATTCAATATAGGGTTGACGACATTTTTACACATTTTTATGGTACGAAAGAATTTTATATAGGTTCTTTAGGGTTCAAGGACATTCTAATAAAGTCCATGTTCGAAATCTATAAACGCGAAACCAATCCTTATTGGAAGACAGTGGAAGAGGACTTGGCGTCATCGAGGGATGCAGATAATACGGTTGCAATAGAACCGGATTATGATGCCGTCCTGGGTTCTCCAGAATTGAAGCGTTTTTCTGACAAAACCGGCAAAGTAGATGAAGATTTCGAACTAAAAAATAAAAACGGCAAGGATCTTTTAGAATACGTTTCTAAAACTTACTCTCAATTGAATGCGTTGGTAAAGGATGATACTTCTTCTCTTGGGGAATGGTTTGAAAAATTGCCGGAAGAACTTAAAAAATGGATAAGACAAAAATACGATGAAATATCAAAAAATACTGATGGAGTATTTTATTGTAATGATGAGACGGGCAAAAAAATCGAAGTGATGTTTCTTGAAGAAAACAAAGATATAACCCTGCCGTTATTTCAAGTTGTAAAAGGCTGGATAGAAGACGCGAGCGAGATGAAAATCTTCATCGAAAAAGACCAATTTTTCGCTTCACCCCGCACAATGGAAATTTCACACGTTCGAAGGGGTCTTCTGCAGGAAGACACCGGCGTTCATGTCGGTGAATATTATTTGCGTGAATTTTTAGGAAGGAAAGCATCTG
>CAYPYT010000059.1:0-7781 GCA_964415105.1 uncultured Planctomycetia bacterium
ATCCAGCCAGCACGAAATTGATATGAGATATGGAGATGCTTTGGATATGGCGGATCAGGTAATTACGTATCGTATAGTGGTTAAAGAAATAGCGCAAAAACATGGAGCCTACGCTACGTTTATGCCCAAACCGTTGTTTGGCGTAAACGGAAGCGGGATGCATGTTCATCAGTCGCTTTTTAAGGGTGACGATAATAAGTTTTTTGATAAAAAAGACAAATATTTTCTCTCTGACGATGCTAAGAAATTTATTGCCGGTCAGCTCAAACATTCAAGTGAAATGAGCGCTGTTTTCGCCCAGTGGATAAATTCATATAAGAGACTGGTTCCCGGATACGAGGCTCCTGTTTATATAGCCTGGTCAAGAAGAAACCGGTCAGCTTTGATTCGGGTTCCGGGTTATCATCCGGGTAAAGAAAAAGCTACCAGGGCTGAATTGAGATGCCCTGATCCGGCTTGTAACCCTTACCTTACGTTCGCGGTTATGCTTCAGGCCGGACTTGAAGGTATTGAAAAAAATTATGAACTTCAGGAACCGATGGAGAAGAACTTATATCATTTATCGTCAAAAGAAAGAGAGGCTTTGGGTATACGATCACTGCCGGATAGCTTGGGAGGAGCGGTTCATCTTCTTGAGCATAGTGAAATTGTCCGGAAAGCTTTGGGAGAGCATGTTTTCACAAGATTTATTGAATTAAAGAAAAAGGAATGGGATGAATATAGAATGCAGCTTACGGAGTATGAGATGGACAAACTATTCCCGATACTGTAAAGACATGATTCGGTAAAAAGCGGTGTTAATATGAGCAAATTTCAAGAAAAACAAATGAGCGGATGCGCGATAGTCGGAATAATGGACCAGTCAGGGAACAGGTTTTCCGGCAAAGATATAATTACGTCAATCGCCTCGATGCATGAACGCTCCAACGGTTTAGGCGGAGGTTTTGTCGCTTACGGAATATATCCGGAGAATAAAGAAGATTGGTGTTTTCATATGATGTTTGAGAATAAAACAGCGATGTCGCGGACGGAAGAGTATTTAAGAGAAAATTATAAAATAATAAAAGACAGCATCATTCCGACAAAAGAGGATAGTTCCATAAAATATCGGCCGCTTCTTTGGAAATATTTTCTACAGCCTAAAAAAGAAAAAATTGAATTACATTATGATTTAACTGAAGAAGATTTTGTCGTTAAGACGGTTATGCACATAAATACTAAAATTGAAGATGCCTTTGTCGCGTCAAGCGGGAAAAACATGGGGGTGTTCAAAGGTGTCGGATATCCGGAGGAGATCGGAGGGTTTTACAGGTTAGAGGAATATGAAGCCTACTTATGGACAGCGCACGGAAGGTTTCCCACAAACACAGCCGGTTGGTGGGGCGGCGCGCATCCTTTTGGATTGTTGGATTGGTCGGTAGTGCATAACGGGGAAATTTCTTCTTATGGAATTAACAAAAGGTTTTTATTTAATTATGGATATATTTGCGCTTTTTCCACCGATACGGAAGTAATAACCTATCTTTTTGATCTTCTGGTCAGAAAACATGAACTTTCGTTTGAAATGGTGGCAGATATATTGGCCGCTCCTTTTTGGGATATTATTGAAAGAGAACCTCCGAAGAAAAAAGAAATTTTACAGGCATTACGTATTGTTTACGGAAGCGCGTTACTTAACGGTCCATTCAGCGTTATTGCCGCCAATTCCAAGACTATGGTGGGATTGAATGACCGAATAAAGCTTAGGCCGTTGATCGCGGCAACTTGCAAAGACAAAATATATATTGCTTCCGAAGAATCCGCGATCCGTGAAGTCTGCTCGCGTCCCGATAGAGTATGGATGCCAAAGGCGGGAGAACCGGTTGTAGGAAGTCTCAAGGATGTGAAAGAAAATGGCTAAAAGACCGTTTCCAATAGAATTTATCGCGGAAAGAAATGAAGCGAAGTGTATTGCCTGTCAGGCGTGCGTGAGAATGTGCTCTAATGATGTTCATTCTTATGACGCGGAAACTGATAAAGTGACTTCTGATGATAGTAAATGTGTCGCTTGTCATTTTTGTGAGGTTATTTGTCCTACGAGAGCTATTACCATAAAGCGTAATACTTCGGAATTCAGGCCGAATGCTAACTGGAACGCGGAAGTTATAAAAAATGTCACAAAACAGGCGGAAACAGGCGGGGTATTTTTAACCGGCATGGGGTGCGATAAACCTTATCCGATATATTGGGATCATATACTGCTTAACGCGTCGCAGGTGACTAATCCGTCAATTGATCCTTTACGGGAGCCGATGGAACTGCGTACTTATTTAGGAAGGAAAGAAGACCGGGTAGAAATAGATTATTCAAAAAAGGAACCGGCGCTTAAAACAAAATTAAATCCGCAATTAAAACTGGAAATACCTATTTTGTTCAGCGCTATGAGCTACGGATCCATAAGCCTTAATACCTGCAAATCTTTAGCGCGCGCGGCGGAAGGTTTAAAAATTTTTTACAATACAGGTGAAGGCGGACTGCACAAAGATCTCTACCGGTATCGCGCGAATACTATTGTTCAGGTAGCTTCAGGCAGGTTCGGCGTACACAAAGAGTATTTGGAAGCGGGCGCGGCAATAGAAATAAAACTTGGCCAGGGGGCTAAACCGGGTATTGGTGGACATTTGCCCGGAGAAAAAGTTTCTGAGGATATCAGTCAAACCCGCATGATTCCCGTTGGTACAGACGCTTTGTCTCCGGCGCCGCATCACGATATTTATTCCATTGAAGATTTAAAACAGCTGATTTTCGCTTTGAAGGAAGTTACACGGTACAAAAAGCCTGTAGGAGTAAAAATATCCGCTGTGCATAACGTTGCTCCTATTGTTTCCGGTATAGTCAGAGCCGGCGCGGATTTTGTAAGTATCGACGGGTTGAGAGGCGGGACGGGAGCCGCGCCTACTGCAATAAGGGACAACGTGGGAATACCCATTGAGCTGGCAATCGCGGTAGCGGATACGCGTTTAAGAGAAGAAGGCATAAGAAATAGGGCTTCATTGATCGCGGCAGGCGGAATAAGGTGCAGTTCTGATATTGTCAAGGCGATTGCTTTGGGAGCGGATGCTGTCTATATCGGTACGGCCGCTTTAGTTGCCATGGGTTGTAACCTGTGTCAAAAATGTTATACCGGCAAGTGTAATTGGGGTATAGCCACGCAGGATCCTTACCTGACAAAACGGCTTAATCCTGATATCGGCGCGAGACGGCTGGAGAATTTAATTAAAGCGTGGAGCCTTGAAATAAAAGAAATGCTCGGGGGTATGGGGATAAATTCAATCGAAAGTTTAAGGGGAAACAGGGAACAGTTGAGAGGCATAGATCTGTCCGATACGGATTTGAATTTGTTAGGCATCAAACCCGCGGGAAGCGCGTGGTAGATAAAAAGGATAAAGTGTTATGGATAAAATACTGATCAAAGAAGAATATTGTATGGGTTGCCGGCTTTGTGAAGTGTATTGTTTAGTTCAGCATTCTAAAACAAAAAACATCATAAAGGCCTATAAAGGGGAATATCCAAAGCCGGTTTCACGAATAATTGTGGAAGAAAAAGGATATGTTTCTTTCGCGCTTCAGTGCCGGCACTGTGAAGACGCTCCGTGTTTAGATGCCTGTATGTCAGGAGCGATGTATAGGGATGAAAAAACTAACGCGGTGTTATGTGATGAGAAAAAATGCGTGGCCTGCTGGATGTGCGTTATGACCTGCCCTTTCGGAGTAATATCAAGAAATATTGACGATAAAAAAATAGCGTCTAAATGTGATTTATGTGCTAATGAAGAAGAACCGGTTTGTGTGAAAAATTGTCCTAATGAAGCTATAGTCATGGTCAGGGAGAAGAAAAAGTGAAATATTTAATCATCGGAAACTCCGTAAGCGCGGTCGCGGCGATAGAAGGCATTCGCGGTCAGGATAAAGAAGGGGAAATAACGGTTATTTCCAATGAGCCGTATTATAATTATTCCCGACCTTTAATATCTTATTTTTTGGGCGAAAAGGTATTGCTTAAAGATATGCCTTTTCGGAGTAAAGATTTTTATGAAAAAAATAAAGTAAAACTGATTTTAAATGTGAACGCGGACAGAGTGGATACGAAGAAGAAATATGTTGTTTTATCAGATAAAAGAAAACTTAACTTTGATAAATTACTTATTGCCTCCGGCGGCGCGCCGATTGTCTCTGAGATTAAAAATTCCGATTCGGATAGTGTGTTTACGTTTACCAATCTTAATGATGCCGTTAAACTGAAAAAATATATTAAAACGAAGAAAGTCAAAAAAGCGGCGGTTTTAGGCGGCGGATTGATCGGGCTTAAGGTAACGGAAGCCTTGATAGAATTAGGAGTTAAGGTGACTATTATAGAACTTGCCGATAGAATTCTCGCGGCAAGCTTTGATAAAAAAGCGTCGAACATTATTCAGAAAGCGTTAGAAAAAATCGGATGCGGTTTAATAACTAACAACACTGTTTCGGAAATCATAAAAGAGAAAAACGGCAAGATAAAAAAACTGGTTTTAAAGAATAAAAAGACTCTTGATACGGATTTGCTGGTTACGGCTATCGGAGTAATTCCGAATAAAATATTGGCGGAAGAGGCGGGTCTCAAAACGGATAAAGGAATTTTAGTCGATTTTTATATGCAGACGAACGTAAAGGATATATATGCCGCGGGAGACTGCGCGTCGGCGCGGGATCTATTATTAAGTGTGAATAGACCGATCGCGATCTGGCCGGCCGCGGCGCGGCAAGGCAAAGTTGCCGGATGTAATATGGCGGGAGTAAGAAAAAAATACGCGGGGTCATTTGCTATGAATTCTGTGGAATTATGCGGTATTCCGACCATTTCCGGCGGAATAACGTGTTCTCTTAAAAAAGAAGACCGGGTTTTAGAATACTATAACGAAGAAAAACAGATATATAAAAAAGTCGTTTTGAGGGATAATAAAATAATAGGCGCGATTTTCGTGGGAGACATAGAGCGAGCCGGACTTTATATAGGGCTTATCAAGGATAAAGTCGATGTCGCCGCTTTTAAGGACTGTCTTTTAAAGGAAGATTTCGGGCTGATTAGTTTCCCGAAAGAATATAGGAAACATCTTGTAGCGGGAGAGGCCGCGATATTATGAGGATGGATGTTAAGGGAATACATTATAAAGCAGTTAATGAAAAGATCCGCGAATCAGCGGATAAGGGGAATGAAAATATTGTGCTTGATAATGTTAACGGTCATCGTTATATCGGTGCCGGTTTATCCTCTAAGATAAAAATTAAGATTAACGGGGTACCCGGGAATGATTTAGGGGCTTTCATGGATGGACCGACTATTATTGTCAGTTCAAACGGACAGGATGGAATCGGAAACACAATGAATGCCGGTAAAATAATTATTCACGGCAGTTGCGGAGATATTGCCGGACATGCTATGCGCGGCGGGAGTCTCTACGTAAAAGGGGATGCCGGGTATCGAATCGGGATTCATATGAAGTCTTATAAGAGTTTATATCCGGTTATTATTATCGGAGGCACTGTGGGAGATTTCTTGGGAGAATATATGGCCGGCGGACTTATAATAGTATTGGGTCTTGATAAAAAGAAAGAAGAAACAATCCTCGGCAATTATTGCGGCACAGGTATGCATGGGGGAACTATATATATACGCGGTGATATTAAGGATTATCAGTTAGGCAAAGAAGTTAAAAATTCCGATATTGAAGAAGAAGATAAAAAAATATTAAAAAAGTATTTAAAAGAATATTGTAAATATTTTTCATTAGACGCGGATAAAATTATGAATGATGATTTCAAAAAACTTATTCCTTCAAGTAAACGGCCTTATGGGAAATTATACGCTTATTAAATAGCAGAGGAAATCAGTTATGGAAGAAGCTCCGTATAAACAACAAATTGAAGCTTTATCCGAAGTAAGCAAAGCAATTACTTCTGAGCTGTATTTAGAAGACATTCTTCGTCTTATTGTGGTTGTTACCGCGCGGGTAATGAATTCTAACATTTGTTCGTTAATGCTTATCAATGAAAAAACTTCTGAACTCGTTATCAGGGCCACGCAAAGTATAAGCGACGACTATAATAAGAAACCTCCATTAAGGGTAGGTGAAGGAATCGCGGGTAAAGTAGCGAAAGAAAATAAGCCGATGGCGATAAAAGATGTTACCCAAGAGAAAGAATATAAATATGGGGGCATAGCGAAAAAAGAAGGAGTTTGTTCGCTTTTATGCGTTCCTTTGGCAGTTAAAGGGAAAGTGATTGGTGTTCTTAATTGTTATTCTCCCAAATTTCATGATTTCTCGGAAACAGAGATCAATATCTTAACTTCTATCGCAAATCAAGCGGCTATCGCGATTGAAAATACTGAATTAATGGTGAAGAGCAAGGTTATACGGGAAGAATTGGAAACGCGTAAAAGAATTGAACGCGCGAAAGGTATATTGATGAGAGATAATAAACTGACCGAAGAAGAGGCGTATCTGAGACTGCAGAGGTTTAGTATGGGTAATAGAAAAAGCATGCGTGAGGTTGCCGAAGCAATTATCCTCGCGAATGATATGAGTAAACCAGATAATTGAGGGGTCGACTCCAGGGCTGGCTTATGCTACATGAGCCAATCCGGTAGAGGGATTTTGGGACGAATGTTGTATTATAAAGCGTTCGCGACACCACCAACCTCGCAGGATAGTGGTGTGGGGAACCACCACTAACCTACGAGGTTGGTGGTTACGATAAAGTGTAGGGTCGGGCCTGTGCGCGCGCCCGTGAATGGCAATTTCAACCTCGTAGGTTGGTAGTACACCGGGAAAAGTATTTTTGCGTTCAAAAGGGCGGCTTTCTATGTCAATGGCAGACAAAAATTTATTTCACAATGCAGTAGTGTTCTTTACTACCAACCTACGAGGTTGAACTTGGGGTATTTTGCTGGTGGTTCAAGTAATAACCACAGCATGAGCCAGTCCTGGGGTCGACCCCTCCAATAGATAAAAGACGTCGCGTCAATTCGATAATAATAGGAGGATAATCATGGATAAAAAAGGCTTATGTGATACTTGTGTAAGAGATAAGGACTGTTCTTTTTTAAGAAAGTTTCCTGTCTTCCAATGTGAAGAGTTTAATTGTAAAATGGAGAGTGAACAATCCCAAAGGAAAGGTTTGAAAAAATCGAAATTAAAAGTAAGATCAAATGTAAAAACAAAAGCGAAAACAAAAGCAAAGAAGTGACAGTCATAAAATGGTAACAAAACAAAATAAAGCGAAAATAGTATTTGAGGATGGAACGGTTTTTAAAGGATACTTTTTTGGAGCCTCTGGGGAAAAGTGCGGAGAAGTTGTTTTTAATACCAGCATGACAGGCTACGAGGAGATAATAACAGACCCTTCCTATAAGGGGCAAATTGTGACAATGACGTATCCGTTAATCGGTAATTATGGAATAAACGATGAAGATGTTGAATCTTGCCGGCCTTTTATTGAAGGTCTTATAGTTAAGGAATGCAGCCACGTGGAAAGCAATTGGCGTTCCAATAAAAGTTTAAGGCAGTATCTCAAAGAAAACAATGTATTGGGAGTAGAAGGCGTTGATACGCGCGCGATAACCCGGCATATCAGATCACGGGGCGCGATGAAAGCCATTATTTCTACGGAGGGAATCGCGGATAAAGAAGCCGCGTTCAAGGCTAAGAATTCTCCAGGTCTTATCGGCAGGGATTTGGTTAAAGAAGTTATTTCTTCAAATGTTG
>CAYPYT010000060.1:0-7695 GCA_964415105.1 uncultured Planctomycetia bacterium
TAAAAAATTTACTCCACATTTATATTATAGATCCCCGCATTCGCGAGGATGACAACCTTTTTTGTCATTCCCAGCAAATCGTATCATATTCGCATCTCGCGCACCGCTGTCGGGCATCACGCCGGGGGAGTTTGTCAAACTTCAGCTGTTGGATATTCTGCCAGGCGCTCGAAATAACATTTTCAAGTTCCTTTACCATGCCATCGGTAAGTTCAACGGTTTCGTCTCTATATTCCCCTTGTTCAAGGTCATATTTTTTTACAGTCTCCTTCACCGGTTCCAAAAATTTAAGAACACCTTTGGATATTTTTTCTGTTCGCCTCGAGTGTTCATACAGCATTTTATACGCGATAAGCTGGCGATAGTAGTCATCACATTCTCTATCTGAAATATCCCTGCAATTGGCAATCGCTTTTACATGCTTATCAGGTCGGCCGGTTTTATAATCTATGACACGAAAACTGCCGTCGGACTCTTTTTCTATTTTGTCAAATGTTCCTCTAAACGTTACTCCGCACCGAAGCGAAATTTCAAGTTTATTCTCGAGCCCTACCGGCATTATTGGAAATCGCGCTTCTTTTTCGTACCACTTCCGAACTGACCCTTCCAGCTTCTCCCGACACAATTTTTTTATCCCCGCCGCCGCTCCCTGATATTCAAGCTCTATGTTGAACTCTCTTTCAAAAACTTCAAAGGGGGGGAAATTGCCGGTTTTCATATACACGGAATATACCTCTTCTAAAGCCTTATGCGCTGAATTTCCGAAAACGAGATGCTGATTTTTTCCGGCAGGAAGACGAAGCACATTATCGTATAAAAACTTTCGCGGACATGAAATATAATTATTGAGACTTGTCGGATTAAGTGTAAGACTCCGCGCGATATCCGCCAAAACACTTGAGGCGTCCTGAAACACATCACGTTTTTTAACTGAAGAAAGAAAATTTGATAAAAGCGCCTCTTCGTCCACTGAAACAGATTCACGTTCGGTATCCATCCGGTTAAAAAACTGGCTGAGAACAACTTTTTTTTCAGGCGCGGCGGTAAAAAAAATAGACGCCCTTGCCCTGGTAGAGACAACATAAAAAAGACGTGTTTCATCATAAAGATTCAGCAATTTTTGCTCATTTTTATCTTCAAGTTTTTCTTTAGACTTACAAATCTCCGCCGGAAGCGGAATACTGTCACTTTTCGCGAGTTTAGGCCAGTTTCGTTTCCCAAGGCAAAACGGGACAAATACCGTATAAAATTCAAGCCCCTTCGACGCGTGAGCCGTATATATCCTTACTCCATCCTGGCTCATTGTCACCATCTCGCCCGATAGTGCCATCGCGTGATCTTCCCTAAGGGAAAGCTCTTCGGTAAACTTATCTAAACCAAGCGCCGGATCCGCGAGATCCGCTTCTTTTATCATATTGATGAAACTTCCCAAAGAACGAAGATCACGCATTCTAAGAATATTATCCTTCGGATATGTATCCAAAATATATTTATGTAAACCCGTATCGCTGATGTACTGCATTATAAGGTCATGCACAGGCCGCGCGCGCGCGTCCTCACACAAACGTTTTATGGCCCACGCCGCTTTATGTAAAGCATGGGGATTTTCAAGTTCAAGTTCCGTACTGATCTTTAAACTTTCCGAATCCGTTTTTCGGGGAATGGTTTTACCTTCCGCGGGAAAACTGTTTTGGAACTCCTGAAAAAAACTTCCGCTATATTTTCTTTCCCTCCTCGGGCCGGAAAACTTTCGGTGATTCACATATTCAAGCAGTTTCAAAATATCCGCGTGCGCGGCGCCGATATAATCGCTTGCCAAAATTTTATACAATATTAACGTTGTTTTGGTATTATCCTCAACATCGAATCCGGCAAGTTTCAAAACATCCAGCATCTGCCTTACGCGTTTTTCGGAACGGATATCTTCCTTACCGTCTGTAGCGTACGGAAGTCCCGCGCGTAAAAACGCGTCAATAACTCTAAGAATATCCTTCCTTTTTCGAACAAGAACCGCGATATTGTTATATGGTTTTTTTCTCTCTTCATCGCTGAGAGAAGTGTCGTTTTTAATGATCTCCGCTTGACGCGTTATCCGGCTGATAAGAAAACCAAGTTCTTCTTCCGGCGTACCAAATTCCAGAAGTTTAATTTCCGACGTCCCGTATTCTTTTTTTGATTCAAGTTTTTTTAGTGAGACTCGTTCCTTAAGGGGAATTTGTCCGATAATACTCTCGGCCAATTTTAAAATTTCGGGATTCGACCTGTAATTAAGTTTAAGTTCAACCGTATTAAGCCCGTGAATATGTTCTTTTAAAAGACGAAAATTGGAAAGTGAGGCTCCCTGAAAGCGGTATATTGACTGGTCATCGTCTCCGACACAGCACACATTGTTTTTTGCCGGATCCAATATGCTTAACAGCAGTTCAAGCTGGCTTCCATTTGTATCTTGAAACTCATCAACCATGACATATTTGTACCGCGCGTAAAACTTTTTTTGAAGTTCATCTTCGGCGCGTAAAACATTAAGCGCGAGAAGTATCATGTCATCATAATCGCGCCGGCCTCTCTTATCAAAAAGCAGGTGACAATCTTTATTTTTCAATTTTTCATAGTGTTCATAGATAAGATGAAGTTCGTTTAGCCGTAAGATATGTTTCTCTTCCAAAATTGTTCCGCCGCCTTGGTTGAGAGCTTTTAGTTTTTCTTTAAACCGCGCCGGCTCGAGAGCTTCCTTTTTCAGCTCGCTTATGCGCTTCTCGATTTCCGGCCGAAAATAATACGGCGCCCCGAAAGGTCTTAATTCTTTCACCCCGGGAGTATTATCCAAAACATATTCCAAAACGCGAAGCCGCTCGATATCATTCAATTCGACACGATCTTTCGTATACCTCAGAGCTTCTTCCGATTCCAAAACAATGGAATTCGCGAAACTATGAAATGTTTCAACTTCCACGTCATATCCGGAATACCCAACAATCTCGGCCAGGCGCTCTCTCATCGCTCCCGCGGCCGCGTTTGAAAACGTCAAAATAAGAATATTCTCCGCGCGCGCCTTATTTTGACGCAGAATATTCGCGGCGCGAACCGATAATAGCTGTGTTTTACCGGTGCCCGGACCCGCCAAAACCAAAAGAGGGCCGTCGACCGCGTCAACAGCGTTTCTCTGCTCGTTATTTAATCGATTATAATGTTCCCGGAAGGTACTGCTATTTTTTTCATTCGGCATGATAACTGCTATATTTTAGAAATTTGAAATATCGCGTTTAAAGCGAAATTGTTAGGCAAAAATTTTATTATCCGATTACTGGAAAGAAAAACACTTTTTTCTATGGTTATTTTCTGTTCGCGGCAAAACCGCCGAAAATCTTTAATACTTAAAAAATGTAAGTTAGGCGTGTTGTGCCAAGAATACGGAAGTGACGTAGTTATCGGAACATGTCCGCCGAAAAATATCTGAAACCTCGCTTTTATATGACAAAAATTCGGGAACCCGATTATAACGCGTTTTCCGATTCTAAGCGCCTCATTTATCGCCTCTTTTGGTCGGTGAACCTGCTGCATGGTCTGATTAAAAATAACATAATCAAAAGTTTCATCAGGATATTCTTTAAGTCCCGAATCTATGTCCCCGTGCGACACGCTAAGCCCTTTTTCCACACAACTGTAAATCGCCTCTTCATTTATCTCCACGCCGCTCGCCAGCGTTTCCTTATTGATCACCAAATATTCCAATAGATCGCCGTCCCCACAGCCCACATCAAGCACTTTTGACCCGGCGCGTATCATATCGCCTATGACCGCGTGATCAAGACGTAACTCTTCTTTTAATTTGCTGACCATAATTTGTTCCTCATTTTGTCAAAAAGGGACATCGCCCACAGATGTCCGGTTGTTATGGAAAAAATACTGTCATCCTCGCGCAGGCGGGAATCTCAACCCCTTACAGATCCCCGCATTCGCGAGGATGACAAAAGGGAGGTGTCATTCCCGCGCAGGCGGGAATCTCTTTAGCCATAGATAGTATTATTTTTTTATTTTTTTCAGCGCGTTAGACAAAAAATGTTTTATTAATTTCGTTTCTTCCGGCGCTTTCAGTAAAAAGGCGTCATGTCCATAATCAGAGCTTATCTCACAATATGTAACATCTATCCCCTTTAATTTTAACGCTTTAACAATATCTTTTGATTTCGCGGGCAAATAAAGCCAATCAGAACTAAAAGCGATAACCAAAAAGCGTGAAACCACTCCTTTAAAGATATGCTTAAAGTCTTTGCCCTTTTCCAGATCAAAATAATCCATTGCCTTGGTAAGATAGAGATAAGAATTGGCGTCAAATCTTTTAACGAAACTATCCCCGCGATACCGCAAATATCCTTCAACCTCAAACTCCGAGGTAAACCCGTAACCCAGTTCTTTTTTCTTGAGCGCGCGGCCGAATTTTTTCTCCATAGACTTATCGCTCATATAGGTTACATGCCCTATCATCCGCGCGACGGAAAGACCTGCCGAAGGATGCGCCCGGCCGTAATAATCCCCTTCGTTCCATGCCGGATCCGCCATTATCGCCTGCCTCGCGACTTCATCAAAAGCGATTTGCTGAGCGGAATGTTTATAAGAGGTCGCTATCGGAATACAGCAAACCACGTTTTCCGGATAAGAAACCGCCCATTGCAAAGCCTGCATGCCTCCCATCGATCCGCCGGCAACAGCAAGAAGTTTTTTTATACCAAAAAAATCTATTAATTTTTTTTGCGCGGCGACCATATCTTTTATGGAAACGATCGGAAAACTTAAACCATAAGGCGCGCCTTTAGAAGGATCTATAGAATTCGGACCGCTTGACCCCTTACATCCGCCGATAACATTGGAACAGATAACAAAAAAATTATCAGTATCAAAGGCTTTTCCCGGACCGATCATCTCATGCCACCAGCCCGGTTTTTTCTCATCCTTATGATATCCCGCGGCGTGCGCGTCACCGGAAAGCGCGTGACAAACAAGAACTGCGTTACTCCGCTCATCGTTCAGTTCTCCATATGTCTCATATGCTATCTTAAGCTCAAGAAGAGACGCTCCGCTTTCCAAAACAAATTTCTCACCGGGTGCCACGTTATAATATTTTGTCTCAACAAGCCCGATTTCCTGATCTTTATTTTTTTCTACCATATTCTCTCGCCTTTATCTAATTCGTGTATCGCATGTCGTATAAATGCTCGCCAAAGGCGAGCCCGCCTCCGGCGGAATTTGTACGATATACGACATACGATATACTATATACGAATCATTTTTTTAATTAAGTGCCTGCTTAAGGTCTTCAATGAGATCATCGGCGTCCTCAAGTCCAATCGACAACCGTATATAATTTTCTGAAATTCCCGCGTTCAAAAGCTCTTTCTTTGAAAGCTGACCGTGTGTCGTCGACGCGGGATGGATCGCCAAACTCGCGGCGTCCCCTATGTTTGCCAAATGACTAAACAGTTTAAGAGAATTAATGAATTTTTTGCCGGCGGGGAGTCCGCCTTTTACCTCAAATCCCAAAATTCCGGAATACCACCCATTTTTAAAATATTTTGACGCGATAGAATATTGCGGATGATCTTTAAGCCCGGGATAATTCACGCTCAAAACTTTCGTATGCGCGCGCAAAAATTCCGCGACCTTCATGGCGTTCTCACTGTGACGGGGCATTCTGAGATGAAGCGTCTTGAGTCCCTCAATAAAAAGAAACGCGTTGAACGGACTCATACACGATCCGAAATCTCTTAAAAAACTCAACCGCAGACGCGCGGAAAAAACCATATTTCCGATCTTTGGGACATTTCCGAATTTTTCTATGAATCTTATTCCGTGATAACTCGCGTCCGGCTCGGTAAACTGCGGAAATCTTCCGCTTGCCCAGTCAAAATTACCGGAATCAACCACCACACCCCCTATTGACGAACCATATCCCCCTATATATTTCGTCGCCGAATGAGCGACTATATCCGCGCCAAACTCTATCGGATTAAGCAAAAACGGCGAGGCGACAGTATTGTCCACAACAAGCGGCAACCCATTTTTATGCGCGACGCGGGAGAGACTTTCAAAATCAATAGTATCAAGCTTCGGATTTCCCATTGTTTCCACATACACAGCTTTGGTCTTTTTAGTGATCGCTTTTTGAAAATTAGAGGCACTGCGCGGATTTACGAAACGTGTATTAATACCTAACCTTCTGAGGGTATACTGAAACAATGTATATGTACCCCCATACAAACTGTTCGAAGAAACTATCTCGTCCCCCGCTCCGACCAAATTCAAAATCGCCAAACTGATTGCCGCCTGTCCGCTGGACGTCGCGACCGCGCTTACGCCACGCTCTAACGCCGCCACCCTTTTCTCTAAAACATCCGTAGTGGGATTCATTAACCGCGTATAAACGTTACCGGCCTCCTTGAGAGCAAAAAGATCAGCCGCGTGAGCAGTGTTTTTAAAAACAAAAGAACTTGTTTGATACACCGGTACAGCTTTCGACCCGGTAGCCGGATCGAACTGAAACCCCGCGTGAAGTCCAAGCGTAGGTTTTTTCCATTTTTTTTTAGGCATTTTCCCCTCCCCAATTGAGATTAAAAAAGAGATCCCCGCATCCGCGAGGATGACAATGGAAGGACGTCATTCCCGCTCTCCTGTTGTCATTCCCATACTCTTTTCGTCATTCCCGCGTTCCTGTTGTCATTCCCACATTCCTGTTGTCAGCCATTCGTTTTGTCATTCCCCTATTCGTTTTTGTCATCCTCATATTCGTTTTGTCATTCCCATATTCGTTTTTGTCATCCTCGCGGATGCGGGGATCTCTTCCTATTCTTTCGTCATCCAATATTCCCGATCATTTAAATTTTTTACGCGTAAAGGCGCTTTTTTAGTGTTATTCCCTAAAATATACCCCGACCCGTAAAAATTTCTAGCCCAATAAACAGCTTCTTTCCAAAAATAATATGTCACATACTCCCACAAAGGCGGAGACACCTTCCTCACTTCATATTTAACATAATCATGATTTACTGTCACCTTGACATAATGAAGATATCCGCCGTCCGCTTCGGGAATTTCGATAAGCATCCCTCCGCCGCCGGTTACAACATTTTCCACTCCGTCAAACGTCTCGCTCTTAAACATATGTTTATGTCCGGAGAAAACCATATCAACATTATACTTCGCGCAGAGTTTCCGAAAACGAAACGCCCAAGGACTGTTATCCATGTTATACCACTCCTGCTGATACGGATCAAAGGGTGGTTTATGCATAGCAATGAATATGTTTTCATATTTTTGCGCGTCTTTTAATTTTTCCTCCAGATACACAAACTGTTTTTCGGAAAGTTCTCCGATCTCATTATCCAGCACTATAAAATATGAATTGCGATTCACAAAAACAAATTCTTTCATACCGCAAAATTCTTTAAATAGAGCGGGCTCGTCATGATTACCTATCGCCGACACCAAAGGATACTTAATAAGGCTTTGCAATTTTTTATAATTTAAAAACTGTCTTCCGGAACCGTCGAGCGTCACGTCCCCTACGTTCAAAACAAAATCAATCGGAGATTTGCCGAACCTATCCTCCCGATTCATATTCCATATTTCTTTAAGAGCCGCCGCGTCGTTAAAACATAACCCGGCATGATTATCTCCAAAAACAATGAACGAAAAATAAAC
>CAYPYT010000061.1:0-7514 GCA_964415105.1 uncultured Planctomycetia bacterium
ATGTATAAGGAAGCGGTTTTTGACGCTTTTATTTCCGGCGGAGCAAACTACACGGAAGATAAACTCCAACCGCTTTCAGTTTTTGCCGCGGATGACAGCCAGACTAACGAATATTACGTTGAAGTCGAAAAAACCCTGCCTACAGGAACAGAATTAAGCGCGAAGTGGAGCGACACGCGTTTCTGGAGCAACAACAACTCTTATACTTCGAAAAACCCTTCTCATAACGCGGGCCTTTTATTTGAAGCCGTTCAGCCGGTGGGTAAAAACTTTTTCGGATATGTGGATCGAGGTAAAATTTCGCTTACGCGTCTCGCGATCGAAAGCGCTGATTTCCAAATGAAAGACACAATTGAAACTTTTATCGCGAAGGTGGAAAAACTTTATTGGGAACTGGTTTTCGCGAAAAGGTCTTTGGAAATCTATACGGATATGCTTGAACGGGCAAAAAAACTCTACGAGTCCGATAAGAAGAATTTTGGCATCGGTATGATCGAAAAAGTGGATCTATTGAACTCAGAAGCGAACGTTGAAAAAAGAAAAGCCGAATTTGTTGCCAGTGAAAACGCGTATAGGCGAGCCGAGGAGAACCTTAAACTGGCAATGAATCTTGAGGAGGAAAAACGTATTTTTCCGAGAGAAAATTTGGATTTTGAATATGTGGGGAAAAAACTTCAGGATTGTTTGATGACGGCGTTTGAGGAAAGACAGGATTACAAAATAAAGAAAAAAGACGTTGATTATATGGGGCTGGACCTTAAGATCAAAGCGAATGAAAAATGGCCGGAAATTGATCTTAACGCGTCTCTATCCATGAACGGTGTTGAATCCAAATTTAATAAAGCGTTTGGGAAGACTACAGTCGCCGATAACACATATTATTACGCGGGGATCGAAGTTGTTATTCCTGTCGAAAATAAAGAGGCGCGCGCGGAATATAAAAGGGTCGAATTCGAAAAAGAAAAAGCGATAGTTGAGCTCAAAGAAACAGAAAGAACCATCATAACGGAAGTGGGAAACGCTTATCGGGATGTTCTTACTTTCCAGACGTCTCTTCAATATTTCGGCAGAGCCGTAGAACTTCAGACGGCAAAACTCGCCGAGGAAGAAAAAAGGTTTGAATACGGACGGTCGAGCACAAAGAGAATTATTGATTATCAGCGGGATCTTCTGCTCGCGGAACTTGAGAACGCGGCGTTTCTTCTTAAACACCGGCAAGCGCGCGTTGATTTAGATAAGTCAATGGGAACAATTTACTACAAATATGAGGACTTAATATGAGCCTGCCGCGTTTTAGCGTAAATCAATCGCTTTTTGTGAATCTTGTTTCGGTTATCGTCGTGATAACAGGGGGTATGGTTCTTTTCGGCATGAATAGAGAAGTGTTCCCGAATGTTACGTTTGATATGGTAAGCGTTACCACTTTTTATCCGGGGGCGACACCGCTCGACGTGGAAAAACTTATTACGGTGCCGATAGAGAAAGAGCTTAAAGAAGTTGACGGCGTGAAAGAAATAAATTCCACGTCCGCTTCGAGTGTGTCGGTGGTTTACATAAAGATCGATCCGAACGAATCCGATAAAGCTAAAGTTATTAGGGATATTCAAACCGCGGTTGATAAAGTCAAAGCCCTGCCGGTCGATGTGGATGAACCTGTTGTGACGGAAGTTACCAGTAAACAGTATCCGATAATCGAAGTGTCTCTTTCCGGGGATATGACTGAACACACGCTTAGATATTACGCGGATACGCTTACAGATGAAATGGAGGATATAAAGGGGGTCGCGCGCGTTCGAAAATCCGGATACCGCGATAAAGAAATGCAGATCCTCGTATATCCGGAAAAACTTAAAAAATATTATGTTTCGATAGACGAGATCGAAAAAGCGCTTCGCGTGAGGAATGTAAGCCTTCCCGCCGGAGAGATCAATACGGAAGGAACAGAATATAGTATACGTACGACGGGTGAGTTTACGATGGCTGAAGAAATAGAAGAGGTGATAATCAGGGCGAATGACTCGGGTAATCAGCTGAAGATAAAAGACGTCGCGCGCGTAGTGGATACTTTTAAAGACGAGGATGTGATTACCAAAACTTTAGGGACACGGTCGATCAATCTTGTTGTGATGAAAAAGGAATCCGGAGACGCGATACATATTGTGGATGATATCCATGATGTGTGTAACAATTTTTTGGAGAACGTGAAAGACGAGCTGAAAGTTTCTTATGTCAACGATTACGCTTTTTTCGCGCGCCGCCGTTTGAATGTTCTAAAAAATAACGCTTGGCTCGGTTTGATATTGGTGATCGGGTGTATGCTGATTTTTCTTGAGAAGCGGGTTGCTTTTTTTACGGTTTTAGGGATACCGATCTCGTTTTTTGCCGCGTTTCTTGTTATGGACGCGATGGGCGTTACTATAAATCTTATCAGCATGTTCGGTTTGGTGGTGGTGCTGGGTATGCTTGTTGATGATGGTATTATTGTTGCCGAAAATGTGTATCGATATATAGAGGAAGGAGTGCCTCCCAGGATAGCCGCCGTTAAAGGAACCGAAGAAGTTATGGGTGCGGTTATTACCGCGGTTTTTACGACAATAGCGGCTTTTTCGCCACTATTGTTTATGTCGGGAATTATGGGGCAATTTATTCGAAATATTCCTATTGTGGTTATTGTCGCGCTTCTGGCGTCATTAGCGGAAGCGCTTATAATCCTGCCGAGCCATCTATCGGATTTTGTTAGGGTAAAAAAAGATAGCGCTACGCGCGCGGTGAGACTTTCAAAAGATATGTCGTGGTTCAAAAATTTGGTGAGTACATACACAAAGATCGTTACGTTCGCGGTTAGGCATAGATACCGTGTACTTGTAGGATTTACCGCGGTGCTTATTTTGTGCGGCGTTCTTTCAGCGAAAGTTCTTAAATTTATTCTTTTCCCGAGTTCGGGAATAAACTATCTGTATGTCAGGGCGGAAGCCCCCGTTGGTACGCCTTTATCCAAAACAAATGAGCTTATCGCGCCTATTGAGGACATTGTGTCCCGGCTTTCGAAAGAGGAACTCGACACTTATGTGACAACTGTTGGGAAGATTGAAGAATCACGTCAGGATCCCTTTTCAGGTCAGGCCAGTAATTTGGCGCAGATAACTGTATATTTGACTCAGGAACAGGATCGAAAACGCGGTGTTGATGAAATCAAAGAAGAACTTCGGGAAAAGACAAAACACATTGAGGGGTTTGATGAGCTAAGGTTTGAAACTCCGCAGACGGGTCCGCCTGTCGGTAAGGCCGTTGAAGCGAAAATACGCGGAGAAGATTTTGAAGTGTTAGACAAAGTGTCCGAAGAATATATGGATTATTTATCCGCGATAGAAGGGACAAAAGACGTTACTTGGGACCATAAACCCGGCAAACAAGAGATCCGTATAAAGGTTGACAATAATAAAGCCGTTATGGCGGGTCTTTCGATCGGACAAATAGCTAAAACCGTAAGAGCTGTTTTTGAGGGCGGTATTGCCACAACAATAAAACCGGTTAAAGCGGAAGAAGAAACTGATGTTACCGTGAGGTTCGCGACGGACAAAACACATGATATGAGCATTTTTGATGACATCATGATTTTTAACCATTCGGGTAACCTTATACCGCTGAACAAAGTGGCTGTCATAGAAAAAGTTCCCGGAACAACTAATATTCATCACTTAGACGGAAAACGTGTTGTTACCGCTTCAAGCGGTGTTGACAACAAAAAAGCGACTTCTTTTTCGGTAAACAATCTTTTGATGAAAAAATTCCGTGATATATCAAAAAAATACATAGGGTACAGTGTGAAATACGGTGGTGAGCAGGAAGAAAGTATGGACTCTTTAAAAAGCCTCTTAAAAGCGTTCTTTTTCGCGTTTCTTTTTATCTATCTTATTCTGGCGTCTTTTTTTCGTTCGATAGTTCAGCCTTTTATTGTCATGTTCGCGATACCGTTCGGGTTGATCGGCGTTATTTTCGCGTTTCTTATGCATGGCTTGCCTCTGTCGTTTTTAGCTATACTCGGAATTATCAGCCTTAACGGCATAGTTGTCAACGATTCGATAGTTCTCGTCGATTTTATAAACAAACTAAGACGCGGCGGTATGGAAAGACAGGAGTCGATCATTAAGGCGGGTCAAATGAGACTGCGTCCGGTAATCTTAACGACTGTCACGACCGCCGGCGGTATCTCGACAGTCGCCTACGGCATCGGCGGGAAAGATCCTTTTCTCGTCCCAATGGCGATGGCGCTTTGCTGGGGACTCCTATTCGCGACTGTTCTCACGCTCATAGTTATTCCCTGCATATATTCGATCGTAGACGACCTGGCAATAAAAATAAGCCACCACACAAGCATGATCGAAACCAAAAGACTCGAAAACGGAAAAAATAAATAGGGACGTCTCCCATTTAATTAGGCGAAAAAATACTTACTAGGGCATAAGAGGGGACTCCCTGTTTATTCCATTAATTAAATGGGAGACGTCCCTATTTATTTTACGAGGAGAGGTGTTATTAGAACGTTTATTGTGTGTTTAATCTTTCTTTTTTTGAACTGCTTTTCTCATGCTGAGGGATTTCAAGCCGAATATTGTTCCGCTTGTATGGATAACGGAGCGAGCGCGGTTTGTTATTATATGCCTGAATCTCCCATTGTGACTATCGAGATACGCGTTTTATCGGGACTTTCTAATGAAGGAAGGTACGCGGGAAGCGGCATTTCTCATTTTCTTGAGCATCTTCTTTTCAAGGGGACTAAAAATAAAACGGAGGATGAGCTTCGCCGTAGCGTTAAGAACATGGGCGGGATCATTAACGGTTCTACCGGGCGCGATTCGGCTGAATACCATATTACAGTTCCTAAGGAAAATTTCAAAGAGGCTTTAAACATACTTTTCGAAATGGTTACTGAAGCCGTTTTTACTGATGAAGAGATGAAAACGGAACGAGAAGTTATCTTAAAAGAAATGGGGCTTCATCATGACGACCCGATAAGCAGACGAATGCGCCTGCTTTTTCAGAAAGCCTACCGGAGTCATATTTATAAATATCCGATAATCGGCTATGAGGAAAGTTTTAAAAACCTTTCAAAAACGGACATTCTCGCGTATCATAACGCGGTTTATACGCCTGATAGAATGGTTATCGGGATAGCCGGAGGTGTGCCCCCCGAGATCGCCTTAAATACCGCGAAAGAGACTTTCAAAGAGTTCCGGCGAGTTTCGTCTTGGGAGACTGAAATATTTGAAGAGACGGACGAGCCGCGAAAAGTGGAAAAGAAATTTCCCGCCGAAGTTACTTTGGGTTATATGGCAATAGGATTTCACATGACAAGTGTTTATTCGCCGGATCTTTATGCCGGGGATGTGCTTAATATTTTGCTTGCCGGCGGCAACGGTTCCGTCTTGTATAAAAAGCTTGTTAACGAAAAAAAACTGCTTTATACCATCAGCGGTTATAACTATACGCCGGAGTTTCCCGGACTTTTTATTGTAACGGGCATAGGGGCGGCCCAAAACCTTGACGCGGCAAGAGAAGAGATCTTTAGTGCTATTGGTGAAGTGAAAAAAAGGGGGCCAAAGTTAGACGAAATAAAACGCGCCAAAAATATGGTGATTTCAGGATATTTACACGCGCATGAAAAAACCGGCACCATTGTTTCATCAATGACCAGTTCTCAGGTTTTTATGGGGCGGCCGGATTTCTTTGAAAAATATGTGGAAGGGATAAAAAGCGTTGCAAAAGAGCGGGTAAATGAAGTGCTTTTCAAATATCTTAAGGAAGAAAATTCTACGACGGTTTTTCTCCTTCCGGAAGATCTATTGAAAGGGCAGGGTATAGCAGATTCGAGCGAAGACAAAATCGAAACGAGTGAAAAAGTGAAAAAGATTACGACGCGTCCGAGGAATGAATTTATACGGCAGAGAACGCGCCGAGAGAAACGCGTGGAATCTAAGGTTGATATATCCGAAAAAAGAAAAAAAGAAAAACGGGAAGACTCTCCGGAAAAAGAATTTACGCGTCTTGAAAACGGTTTAAAGATAATTGTTCAAAAACGCGGAGACTTGCCGTTAGTTTCGGTTACGTTTGCTTCTTCCGGAGGCGTAAGGGCGGAAACCCCCGAGACGAGCGGAATTTCGAACCTTATGACATCTTTGATCTTAAAGGGGACACGGAATCTGAGCGAGGATGAGATCATTCCGGTTCTTGAGGAGCTGGGCGGTGACATCAGCGTGTTTAGCGGGATGGATGCCGTCGGAGTCCGGTTAGATGTGTTGGCTAAAGATTTTGACCTTGGCATGGATATTTTTGAAGATGTAATAAAAAATGCCGTATTTCGCGAAGAAGAAATTTTAAAACAAAAAGAAAAAATAACGGCTTTTATCGCCGAGCGGAATAATAACATTTTCGAGAACGGTGTTATCAATTTGCGAAAATTGCTTTATGGAGATCATCCGTACGCTCTCTGTGTAGAGGGCGAGAAAGAAACCGTTAACGCGGTTTCAAGGGATGAAATTATTTCTTTTTATAAGGAACATTTCATGCCGGGACGTGCGGTGATAACGGTAGTCGGGGATATTGACGTTAATAAGGTTACGGCGGAGATAAAGAAAAGGTTTGCTTCTTCGGAAGGCAACAAAACGTCTTTATCCGAGAAAAAAGTGCATCCATTAAAAAATCCTCAAAAAAAAGATATTATGATGAATAAGGAACAGGCGCTTTTTATTTCCGGTTTTCCAGGAGTTAAAAAAGACGATGAACGGAGGTATGTGCTGGATGTGATAAGTTCCCTTTTGTCGGGGAGTGACGGTCTTTTATTTGAGTCACTTCGAAAAGAAGAAGGCCTTTCATATGCTTCCGGAGCGGTATCCGTTCCTGAAGCGGATACCGGATATTTTGTTTTGTACGCGGCGACTACGGAAGAAAACCTTAAAAAAACCGGCAGGATAGTTTCTGATATCATCAAAAAACTAAAAGCGGGCGATGTCTCGCGCGAAGAGATATCCTCCTCAAAGAAAAGACTTATTTCTCAATGGGCGGATTCAATTGAAACAAATCTTGCTGTTTCAATGACTATGGCTTTAGGAGAGCTATACGGATTAGGATCGGAAAGCTATAAAGAATACCCGGACAGAATTAACGCTGTCAGCCGAAAAGATATAATAAAATCCGCTCGGAACATTTTTAACCGCAAAAATTCAGCGACCGTTCTCATTCATTCCGATAACATTAGGGACGTGGTTTTAACGCCCTAATGATAAAGTGTTGTTTGAAATAGATTGAGGATGATGTAAGTCAATTATCGATAATCAAAATAAGAGATAAAGCCGCGAGAACCGCACCCCAACAAATCTTGACCCCTTGGGATCTTTAGCATATACTACTATTTGCTACCGTTATTTTGCGAAAGGTTATTAACCCGCGAGTTATGTTAACTACACCACCAACCTCGTAGGATAGCGGCGTGAAGAGCCGCCGCTAACCTACGAGGT
>CAYPYT010000062.1:0-7271 GCA_964415105.1 uncultured Planctomycetia bacterium
TTATTTCGTAGTTTAAAATGTGCAATTAATTAACGTAATTGGTATTACCACCAACTTCGTGACCACCAACCTCGTAGGTTACTACCAACCTACGAGGTTGGTGTTTTTTTCGCGCTCCCATCTTCGTAGGGGCGGTCCCATGTGTCCGCCCTTTCTCTTACGTATTATTCTGCTTCAAATGTACAATTATTTTTTGTAACTGGTAGTCCCTCTAACTTGCGAGGTTGAATCGGGAATACTATTTGTTGACATTTTTTGAATAGCCATTAAACTATATAATTATGACAGATAATGGATATCACTAAAGGGAGGGAGTCGGTGATGGAAGAAAACAAAAAAGTTAAAGAGGAAAAATCCAAGTCAAGTGAAGTCGGATACGCGGTGTTAGCATACCTTTGGATATTGTGTCTTATCCCGGTATTAATGAAAAAAGAAGACGAGTTTGTGAAATTTCACGCTAAGCAGGGACTTATGTTGTTTATAGTGGAAGTGGGTATTGGAATAATCGGAATAATTCCGATTATTGGCCAATTAATTTATGTGGCGGGGATGTTTGTATGCGGGATACTTTCGCTGATCGGGATCGTACAGGTTTTATTGGGCAAACAATGGAAGATGCCCGTAATAGGTGATTGGTCCGAGAAAATTACCATATAGAATGGTGGATTGTTTCCATTCATCGATGAAGTTAATATCTATCAAATCATAAAGGAAATTTGTGAAGCGGCCGGGAATTACACTAATTAGTATCCTGATAGTCGCTGCTGTTGTCGCGTTCGGAGTGAGACTGTATACTCAATATAAAACGAAAATAGCCGGTAGTCTTACGAAGGCTATCACGCTTAAAGAGTTTTCTTTCGCGGATAAGAACAGTTTGGATAAATGGGATGAAAAAGTTTTAACACAAAAACAGACTGTATACAGTCTTGAAAATCTTGACGGCAAAAATTGTGTAAAAGGTGTAAGCGATGATTCCGCTTCAACGCTTTTTTTTAAACAGCGGCTTTCTTGTAAACGAGATCCTTTTCTTCGTTGGAAATGGAAGGCGGAGAAGTTTCCTTCGCGTAAGAAAAAGGAAAATTTGACCGATAAGGGTGAATTTGATTTTGCCGCGCAGATTTATGTGGTGTTTTCGGCAAAATTTTTTCTGAATGCCAAAGCAATTCAGTATGTGTGGGCGGAAACGCTTCCCGTTGGGACGGTTGCCACAAGCCCCTATACAAAGAACGTTAAGTTGTTGGTTTTGGAATCGGGTGCCGGAGAAGATTGGAAAGAAGAGACACGTGATATAAAAGCGGATTTTCGCGAACTGTTTGGGCAGGAAACAGAAAAGGATGTTGACGCGATTTCGTTTATGACGGATGCTGACAGTACTAATTCAACTGCCAGCGCTTATTATACGGACATCGCGTTCGGGTATTTGCAAAAAGACCTTGAGACTGTTTTCGAAAAGGAAGTCGGCAAAGAAATTGCTGAAGGCGAAGTAGTCGAAGAAACGAAACCGGTTTCTCTTCAAGAAAAAACGCCGACAAATATTAAAAAACAAGAAGTGAAGACTTTTGGTTTAAAAGTTTAAGGAAGCTTTGTGCTATAACGGAAGGAGATCATATCAAATACCTAAACAGATCTTTACAGTCTCGATATCTTATCATCCTTATCAGTTCAATGATCTTGCCGACGCTATTTGTCGGAGCGTGCCTTTATTACCTTATCTTTACGGTATTGGCGGAACAGATAGCACTTCCGGATGTCATCGCGCGTGATTTATTGCCCGTAATACAAAGGATCAATATTGTTCTGGCAATCGGTTTGCCGGTAGTTTTTGTGGTTTTGTTGACATGGGCGGTGATATTATCGTATAAATTTGTCGCGCCTTTGGAACGTTTGGAAGAAGATCTAAGCCGTATAGATGAGGGTGACTATAGTGTGAGACTTCAGGTAAATAAAGATCACGATCTTGGACCTATAGCCGATATTATTAATGACCTTGTGGATCAGCTTGATAAAGGGAAAGAAAAATAAGATGGGGATATATAAAACAGCGGCGATTTCAGACTCTGCCGAGGTTGATTCTTCCGCGGAAATCGGGCAGGGAGTGATAGTTGAAGGTGGAGTGCGTATTGCCGCCGGCGTTAAATTGATGCCGAATGTGTATATATGCGAAGGAACCGATATTGGGGCCGGAACGACTGTTCATGTCGGAGCCGTTATCGGAGGCCAGCCGCAGGACTACGCGTATAAAGGAGCCCGAACATATACAAAGATCGGTGAGAACAACATCATAAGAGAATATGTTACCATTCACCGTGGCACGGAAGAGGGATCGTCAACGGTTATAGGCGACAATAATTTCCTGATGGTTCAGTCTCATGTTGGACATAATTGTGTGATAAAAAACAATGTGATAATTGCCAACGGCGCGTTGCTGGCGGGCCGCGTTCATGTTGACGAAGGGGCATTCATATCCGGTAATGTGGTACTGCATCAGTTTTGCCGGATCGGCGCCTATTCTATGATCGGCGGATTTTCAGGCGTGAATAAAGATGTGCCGCCCTATTTGCTGGTAAGAGGGCCTTCAGCGATAAGAGGTATTAATCTTGTGGGACTCCGGCGCGGCGGTTTTAGCCGGGAGGTTATAAGAGAGATCAAAGAGGCGTATAAAGTGTTGTATCTTTCCGGTAAAACGCAAAAAGAAGCGCTTACGGTTATTAAAAGTTCTTCTCGTTCTAAAGAAATATCTTATTTCACTTCGTTTATTGAAGCCTCGAAGCGCGGTATCTGCGTTCGGCGTTTTAAAAATGAAGAGTTTTTTTAATATTTCGCGGAACACTTACAATCATAAAAAAAAGGGGAGGAAAATAATGAAAAAGACAGATGTAGACAAATTGTTAAAAAAATACCAGCCGGTAATGAAGAAGACCGGCAAACAAATGGCCAAAATAGTAAAAGTGGCGGAAGAAGACATCTCTAAGCTATACAGAATTGCCCATACGTATGTGGAAATGCAAATGAAGAATGTTCAGAAAGAAAAATTGTATCATGAAATAGGCAAGGACATTTCTGATAAGATCCTTACCGGAAAACTCGAAATCCCCGAACTGGATGAATATAAGAAACGCCTTGCTGATATCAGTTCTAAAGGTTCCAAAATGAAAAAGAAGCTTTCGCGCATAACAAAAATTAATAAAACAAAAAAGAATGCCTCTAAAAAATAAATGAGGCTTCCAGAGAGACACAATAATGTTTCATTCTGAGTGCGCTCTCTACGCGAATCGAAGGATCGAAGAGAAAAGGATTCTTTGATTCGCCGGAAATTCTTCCATGACTGAAAAAAATATCACAAAAGATTCCAAGTCAAAAAAATATTCAGGAATAAAAACAAAAATAACTGTCGCGGATATTGTTCTCAGCGGTGTTTTGCTTGTTTTGTTCCAAATTTTTTTATCCGGTTTGCTTCAACAAACCGTTCTGTCGCGGTATGCTAACTTTTATGCCGCGTGTTTAGTGTTTTCGAGTATGTTTCTTGTTTTTCTGTATATCGGTACATTGCCGCTTCGCTTTTTCAGTTCATTTATTTTAGAACACGATTTTGGTTTGTCCAAGCAACCGATAGGCGCGTGGTTTTGGGATGAGATAAAATCGGTTTTATTGACTTTCGTTCTTATGATTTCAGGAATTGAACTTTTTTATTTTGTACTTCGCGTTTTTCCCGGGTCATGGTGGATTATTCTATCGGGAGTTTGGATTCTATTTTCTGTCATATTAACAAAATTCATGCCTGTTATCCTGATCCCGCTTTTTTATAAATTCACTCC
Source organism: uncultured Planctomycetia bacterium (assembly GCA_964415105.1). Classification (GTDB taxonomy): domain Bacteria; phylum Omnitrophota; class Gorgyraeia; order Tantalellales; family Tantalellaceae; genus BS750m-G21. Next base: position 3,816 of record CAYPYT010000062.1, read on the forward strand.
GGTTAAGAGTGCTCTTCTAAAAGGGAAAATATTGTTTTTGGCCCGCCGCGCGGGGATCAATTTTTTAGATGTTTACGAGATCGATTTTAGCCGTAAGACCCGAAAAGCGAACGCGGCTTTAGTTGGACTCGGCGCGACGCGAAAAGTGATATTATCCGATACCCTGACGGAAAATTTTACCCCGAATGAAGTTATCTCTGTTGTCGCGCATGAATTCGGACATTTTAAATTTAAACATATGTGGAAACTTTTAGGGTTATCGAGTTTGGTGACAATATTCGGATTTTTTATTTTATTTAAAGCGTCTGACGCATTAGTCGCGTTAACCTTGAGCCGGTCGATTTCGGATTTAAAACTTTTGCCGCTTTTAATTTTGTTTATGTTTTTTTTCAGCTTAATTCTTATTCCGGCACAAAACTTTTTTTCGCGTTGTTTAGAGCGGCAGGCGGATAAATTCGCGCTTGACCTGACGCTTTCGCCGGAGGCGTTCGTGTCGGTTATGAATAAGCTGGCAAAAATGAATTTAGCCGATACGGATCCTTCATTTCTGAAAAAAATATTTTTGTATGATCATCCCCCCATATCCGAACGAATTCAAAAAGCTAAAACCTGGAAATTACCGTTAAAGAGGCAATAACCCGAAAGCGATAAAAAAATTCTTACCATATATAAAAAATTGGAAGAACATTTTGGAGATCTTGCCTGGTGGCCGGCCGAAACCGGTTTTGAAGTTATTGTCGGGACCATATTAACCCAAAGCACGGCATGGCGGAATGCTGAAAAAGCGATCGGTAATTTGAGAGAGCGGCATCTTTTAACGGCCGAAAAAATCATAAAAACTAAAGAAGCGCGGTTATCGGATATTATACGTCCGGCAGGGTATCATCACGAAAAAGCGAAGCGTCTTAAAGAGATCAGCCGTTTTGTTCTTAATGAATGCGGCGGACAGCTGGAGAAACTGAAAAAACGGAAGACTGAACATTTAAGAACAATACTGCTCCGGACGCGCGGGGTCGGGCCTGAAACCGCGGATTCCATATTGCTTTACGCTCTTGATAAGCCGGTTTTTGTGGTCGACGCGTATACTAAACGGATTTTTTCGCGGCATAAACTTATCTCGCGGGACGCGTCATATAGTGATGTGCAGTGTTTGGTTCGGAAAAATTTCCCGGTGAATACAAAAAAGCTTAATCAGTTTCACTCGCTTTTAGTGGAAACCGCTAAAAAATTTTGCAAGAAAAAGTCTCCGTTATGTTCAGGATGTCCGCTGGAAAATGTAAAATAATCTTATTGTGTTATTACACTTGGAGAGAAAAATGCGAGAGACAATAAAAATGTTGAAACTGGCGGTTTCTGCCGCCAAAGAAGCCGGCAGGTATGCCTTCGAGCATATTGATAAAGTGAAGAAAATTGAGCATAAGGATGGTTTGAATAATATAGTTACGGATATTGATAAAAAATGTGAAAAAATAATTATTGATAAAATAACCGAAATTTTTCCATTACATTCAATATTAGCGGAAGAAACCGGAGAACATCGCGCCGATAGCCCTGCCGCGGTTAAATGGGTGGTGGATCCGATTGACGGGACGACAAACTACGCGCACGGATTCCCGATTTTTTGTACTTCGATAGGTGTTCTTTTTGAAGGCGAGAGCCTGATAGGAGTTGTTTACGACGCGTCGCGCGATGAACTTTTTACCGCAGAAAGAGGAGGAGGCGCGTTTTTAAACGGCAAGAAGATAACAGTTTCATCAGTAGAACTTTTACGTGATTCGCTGGTAGCGACGGGATTTGCTTATGATGCCGAAGGGAAGGTGGCTAATCTCGATTATTTTAAAGCGGCCTTATCGAGAGTTCAAGCGGTCAGGCGAGCCGGGTCAGCGGCGCTTGATTTGTGTTATGTGGCTTCAGGAAGATTTGACGGGTTCTGGGAGATGGGGCTTTCTCCGTGGGATACGGCCGCGGCGCATCTTATTGTACAGGAAGCGGGCGGAACGGTTTCGACATTCGCGCACGGCGCTTTTAACATTTATAAAAAAGAAATCGCCGCGTCCAATGGTAAAGTTCACAATGAAATGCTGGAATTATTTAAGTACGAGTCGGGGAATTCCCCCAACTCGTCATCCTGAGGAAAGCGAAGGATCTCTATAGGGAAAAATTCCCGTCTCGTCATTTAATTTCCCGTTCTTCGCTTTGTAGGGCCCGTTCTAAACCCGCCTTTTTCTCTTGAAACGATTATGTGATGTTTCCGAAAATCACGCCCAGACAATCTAAAAATAGATTAAACGTGGGGCTGGCGTTAGCTCTTAAAAAGTTAGTTGACAAATTTAATTTATCGCCGTAAAATTATCCTACACATTGTGCGTCATACCGCCGGTAAAATTATGCCTACCGTACGGTAGAATAATTATTCAAACTTTAAAGGAGCAGTATGAAATACCGGACGGTTATTGAGCTTGTTTGCAGTGCCTCGGATCGAGATGAAGCATGTAATATCGCGGGTGAATATCTTAAAGGAGATTTGGATTTTGGTGTTGAAATGAAGTTTAAAACCGCGTCATGTTTTGCCCATAGAGCTTTGAAATATGGAATCACATGCGCGGCGGCGTTTATGGTTTCTTTCACGTTTCTTGCTATTTTTGAACCGATAGCCAATATGGGGGAAAAATCTAAAAGTTCAATCGTCGCGGGGATTAGTTCTACCTGCACGGTTACCCCTGAATTAAAGACTCAAGGCGAAATAGGATTTAAAGAAAAGTGGGCGCGTAGAAAAGACGAAACAGTTTTGGATTATCTGCGGGATTAAGCCGTGTTTTTGTAAAGCGCGCGCGTATAAAACGCGCGCGCTTTATTCATATCTATTCCGGAAAATAGTTTCCTTCGCGCGCTTCATATATTTTTTCGGCAAGTCTTTTCCCGAGGGGTATCCCAAAGCTATCAAGATTTCTATTCTTTTTGAACGGGGAACATTGAGAAGGCGTTTTAATTTCTTTTCGTTAAACCATCCGAGAATACACGTGCCTATGCCTAAAGTCTCCGCCTCGAGAACTAAATGACTGCAAGCGATTCCTATATCTATTTCCGAAAAATTTGTTTTTCTGAGTTTCCCTCCGAGCCATGCCGAAAGTTTTACTTTTTCCGATACTATCGCGATAAAGGCTCCCGCGTTTTCAGCAAAACTATTCATTTTATACGGTCCGGACAGGACGGTTTTAGCGATTTTTTCCTTTTGAAGAGGCGCGTCAATTATAATGAATTTCCACGGCTGAGAGTTGCAAGCGGACGGCGCGTACCTGGCGCTTTCAGCGCAAAGCGTTAAATCGTGATGAGGTATGGATATGTTTTTGAAATGCCGAATGCTTCTACGGGATTTCACCCGCCGGAGAAATGTCCGCATAGGTAATACCAATTACGTTAATTAATTGCACATTTTAAACTACGAAATAAGTGCGT
>CAYPYT010000063.1:0-1241 GCA_964415105.1 uncultured Planctomycetia bacterium
CTTGTTTTCTTGACCCTTTGATTTTATTCTGATACAATTAACTATCAAAAGGAAAGAGAGGTGTTTGAAATGAAGGCTATAGTGGATCCGGAAAAGTGTATCGGTTGTGGTTTATGCGCGCAGGTTGCTCCTGAGGTCTATGAAATGAAGGAAGATAAGGCTGTTGTCATAGTGGACGAAATCGTGGAGGAAAAAGTAGAAGACGCGAAAAGTGGTGCTGACCAGTGCCCCGTAATGGCTATTGATGTATCATAAAATGCGGAAAAAGGCATTTTTTTGTTTTGGCCCCTTTTAAAGCCGAAGTGGTTTGGTTTTTTTAGGGGTCATTCAATGTAATGGGGTTAGCCGGTTAGACGGTTGTTTTCCGCGCGTTGATTAGAATGAGGTGGAATGAAGGTAAATATGAGATTTTTGAAAAAAGTCGGGATAGCGATACTGATAGTCGCCGTTGTGTCAGTATCCTATTTGTTTTTTTACGCGAAGACAAATCGGGTGACTCCGATACTTATGTATCATGCTATAAATGACGATGAGGCGAGTAGTTTAAACGTCAGCCCTGAAAACTTTTCCCGTCAAATGGAATTTTTACGGCGGGAAGGATATTCGGTGATATCTCTTGATGAGCTTATTTCGAATATTGCCAAAGGTATTCAATTTATACCGAAAACGGTTGTTCTTACCTTTGATGATGGGTTTAGAGATAACTATTTTTATGCTTTCCCTGTGTTGGTAAAATATAAAATGCCCGCGGAAATATTTTTAATTACAAATTATATAGGCGAGCGCGAGGGGTATCTGAATTGGGACGAAGTGTGCCTTATGTCGGGGCATGGCCTTAATTTCGGAGGGCATACAAGAAATGACGTATATCTTCCTCTAGAGGAAAATAAAGAACGTCTTTGGGATGAAATCGCCGGGTCTAAAGCGGATATCGAGAAAAAGACAGGCAAAGATGCTGAATATTTTTGTTTTCCCACAGGCGGATTTAATGAGGAGATCAAAAATATCGTTAAAAAAGCCGGGTATAGAGGCGCGTGTACGACCAATCGGGGTTTTGATCGGCGGAATCGTGATGTGTATGAACTGAATCGCGTGAAAATTACAAATTCCGACATGACCAAACCCTTTCATTTTAGGGCAAAACTATCCGGATGTTATAACTTGTTCAGAAGACTTCGAGGCGGAAGTTAGAAAAATTGAGGGGTCGGGGAGTTTTTTCCCCGACCCCTCATCCTGAGTAA
>CAYPYT010000063.1:1341-7261 GCA_964415105.1 uncultured Planctomycetia bacterium
ATAGAGGAAACCGGGCGGAGAATAAGTTCGGAAAACGGAGCCGTTATTGTTCTTGGTATCGGAGGGTCATATCTCGGAGCCAGGGCCGTCATTGAAACTTTAGCCCCAAAAACGGTTAATAAGAATGTTTTTTTCGCGGGATATAATTTATCCGGGGATTTTTTAAATCGTCTTCTATCTGAGGTAAAGGATAGAAAAATAAGTGTTATAGTGATCTCGAAATCCGGAACAACCACCGAACCCGCGATCGCGTTTAGAGTTATTAAAAATTTTTTAAAGAAAAAATATTCTCCGAAAGAACTTAGCCGCAGGATCGTATGTGTTACCGATGAGAAAAAGGGAGCCCTCAAACGAATCGCGGACAAAGAGCATTATGAAAGTTTTGTTATCCCTGATGATGTCGGAGGCAGATTTTCCGTTTTAACTGCCGTAGGTCTTTTACCCATCGCCTCTGCCGGCATTGACATAAGAGAGTTAATATCAGGCGCTAGAGCGGAGAGGAAGTACGGCTTAAAAGCCGGGGCGAAAGGTGATATAAGCTGTATATACGCGGCCATTCGTAATCTTCTTTACCGCGCGGGAAAAAGGATCGAAATACTTTCAAGCTTTGATAACAGTCTGCATTATTTTGACGAATGGTGGAAACAGCTTTTCGGAGAAAGTGAAGGAAAAAACGGGAGAAGTATTTTTCCGGCTTCTTGTGATTTTTCGACGGATCTCCATTCAATGGGACAACTGATCCAGCAGGGCGAACGAAATATTTTTGAGACATTTCTTGTGTCTGACAAGAATCCCGGAGAATGCGTGATCCCCTCAGATAAAGATAACTTTGACAACTTGAATTATTTGTCCGGAAAAAGCGTTGATTATGTTAATCTGAAAGCGTATGAGGCAACCCGCGTGGCGCATTTTGAAGGAGCTGTTCCGAATATGACAATTTTTTTCGGAGGTAAATCAGCTTTTTGTTTGGGACAGCTTTTTTATTTTTTTGAAAAAGCCGCCGCGATTTCAGGTTATTTGGCGGGGGTAAATCCGTTTGATCAACCGGGAGTCGAATCGTATAAACAAAAGATGTTTAAACTCTTGGGAAGACCGTAGCTGGTTGGCTCGTTGGTTCGTTGGCTCGTTGATCGTTGGTTCGTTGATGGTTAGTTTGTTAATTGTTGGCTTGTTGATGGTTGGTTCGTTGATAGTTGATTTGGCAACGATCAACGAACTAACGATCAACAAGTCAACAAGCTAACGATCAACGAGCCAACGAGCCAACGATCAACGAACTAACGAACTAACGAGACCATGGACATACAAATTACATTTTACGCGATAGCCTCATCTATAATTAAGCTTTTCATTTTGATGCTTGTAGGGTATATTCTCTGTCTTCGCAAGATCATAGATGATAAGTTCGTCGATACGCTCAGTTTATTGCTTGTACGTGTGGTGTTTCCGGCTTTAATTATTTCAAAAACAGTTACACATTTCAGCTTTATTGAATATCCTTTATGGTGGGTTTTGCCTCTTTCCGCCATTTTGTTTTCAGCGATAGGCGCTCTTTTGGGAATGATAATTTATCCCGTTTTAAGGAATTTTAATTCTCAAAAAGAATTTATTTGTTCGTCCGCTTTTCAAAATTGCGGATATCTTCCGATGAATTTGATCTTGTTCGCGTTCGCCGGGGCTCTTCGGGATAAACTTCTCATATACACGTTTCTTTTTATCGTCGGATTTAATTTTGTTATGTGGTCGTTTGTGCCGCTTTTTCTATCCGGAAAAAAAAGCGGAATGCCGAAAAGAGACATTTTATTGAATCCCCCGGTCATCGCGACGGTTTTTTCGTTATGCGTAGTCGCCTTCGCGGGTAAAGGGAGCATTCCGTCGATCATAATGGATCCTTTGCGGCAATTGGGTCAAGCGGCGTTTCCTTTGGCGATGATCACTTTAGGCGCTTATTTGTACAGGCATAAAGCGCATAATCCTGAGAATAAAGCCGCTCTTTTCGCCGGAGGCGCCATAAAACTTTTTTTGTTTCCTTTGATCATATTGGCGATACTCTACTTCGTGCCTCTCGCGTACGATTATAAATTTTTTCTTTTCATGGAGAGTATAATGCCGACGGCGGTGTCTTTAGTTGTTATTGGAAGCTATGTAAAGTGTGATAATAAATTTTTTTCGAGCAGTATTTTTTATACGCATTTAATCGCGATTTTCAGTATACCTTTTTGGCTTGTTATTTTTAAGATTTTTCTATAACTGTTTACTGCTAACCGGAAAACCGAAAAAAGGGAGACAATTATTATGAGAAAATTGAAACCGAGTGAATTAAGAAAGACCTGTGAAGCTTCGCTTTTTCCTTTTAAAACTACTGAAGATTATGTTTTTGAGTCGGAACCCGCTCATCAGGAAAGAGGTGTTAACGCCATTGATTTCGGATTAAACGTGAAGGCCGAGGGGTATAACATATTTGTCTGCGGCAGTAGCGGAACCGGACGGAATACGCAGGTAAATAACGCGGTAAATAAGATTGCCTCAGGACAAAAGACCCCTTCTGACTGGATATACGTTTATAACTTCATTCGTGAAGATGAACCGATAGCAATAAGTCTTCCGCCCGGACGCGGATTTATATTTAAAAAAGATATGGAAGAGTTGGTCGGTGAACTTAAAATTGAAGTGCCTAAAGCGTTTGAAAGTGAAGATTATGAGATCCGGAAACAGGATTTGCTGAAGGAATATAAAACTAAGAGAGATGTTACTTTGGAAGAGGTTGAAAATAACGCTTTTGAAGAAGGCTTTGTGTTAAAACAATCGGCAACAGGCGTTATTCTTGTCCCTCGAAGCGGGGAACAGCAAATGAGCTCTGATGAGTATGAAAAACTTCCAAAAAAAGAAAAGGAAAAGATAGACAAAAAAAAACATGATCTGCACATTAAGATTGAACAGGTTTTAAGTGAAGTGCGCTCGATGGAAAAAACCGCTAAGATAAAAATTCGAGAATTGGAAAAAGAGGTCGCGCTTTTTTCCGTAAAACACATAATTGATGAACTGCGTTTTAAGTATAAGGAGTTTGAGGATATTATCGCGTATTTAAATCATGTGCAGGAAAATGTTATAGAGAACATGGAAATATTCAAAGAAGAAGAAGCCTCGCCGCAAAGCGCGCTTTTCGGGCTCAGAGGCGCGCCCAAATCTGAGGATTTTCATAAGTACAAAGTCAATTTGCTGGTTGATTATCGTCATTCCTCGGGAGCTCCCGTAATAAGAGAGCCTAATCCGACTTATTATAATCTGCTGGGAAGGATTGAATACGCGTCACATTTCGGGTCTATGACGACGGATTTTACTATGATCGCTCCCGGAGCACTGCATAAGGCCAACGGAGGATATCTTATTCTTCAGGCGATGGATGTCATAAGCAGTTTTATGGCGTGGGACGCGATTAAACGAGTTGTGAAGAATCATGAGATCAAGGTTGAAGATATAAATGAACAGTTTCGGGTTATCTCGACAACAAGTTTAAAACCTAAACCGATCCCGTGTGATATGAAAATAATACTGGTCGGACCGCCGTGGCTTTACCAGCTTCTTTATAAATTTGACGAAGATTTTCGTAAGATGTTCAAAGTAAAAGCGGATTTTGATGTGGAGATGGATAGAAACATGGAAAAGATCAAAAAATACGCCGCTTTCATAAAAGTAAGATGCGAAGAAGAAGGGATGAGACATTTTGATCGAAAGGCGGTAGCGAAAGTAGTTGAATACGGGTCGACACTTATGAGCGATCAAGAAAAACTCAGCGCGCGGTTTATGGATGTTGTTGACATATTGAGAGAGGCGAATTATTGGGCGGGCAAAGATAATGTCGATTATGTCGACGCGCCGCATATTGAAAAAGCAATGAAGGAAAAGGTATATAGATCCAGTCTTATTGAAGAAAAAATTGTGGAGCTTATAAAAAAAGACGTGCTTATGATAGACGTTACATCTCGAGTGTGCGGACAAGTTAACGGGCTCGCGGTCATTGATATGGGAGAATATATGTTTGGTAAACCCTCACGAATAACAAGCCGGATCTATATGGGCAAGGCCGGAGTTTTTGATATTGAGAGGCAGGTCAAAATGGGAGGCAGTATCCATTCGAAAGGTGTTATGATATTAACCGGGTTTTTGGGCGAGAAATTCGCGCAGGACGCGCCGCTAAGTTTAAACGCGAGTATCTGTTTTGAACAGTCATACGACGGAGTGGACGGAGACAGCGCGTCAAGCACGGAAGCATATTGTCTTTTATCGTCGCTTTCAGGGGTCGCGATCAAGCAATCCATAGCGGTTACCGGATCGATGAACCAGCACGGCATGGTACAGCCGGTAGGCGGGATAAACGCGAAAATAGAAGGATTTTACCATGTGTGTAAAGTCAAGGGTCTAACCGGAGAGCAGGGAGTGATAATCCCGGAATCCAATATAAAGCATCTTATGCTTAAAGAAGAAGTGGTAGATCTTGTAAAGAAAAAGAAATTTCACATATGGGCGGTATCCACAATTGATGAAGGTATCGAAATATTGACAGGGAAAAAGGCGGGAAAAAAGGATAAAAACGGAAAATATCCGAAAGACACGATAAATTATCTGGTTACCGAAAAACTTAAAGAGTATTCAGCCAAATTTAAAGGCGCCTCGCGTAAAAAAAAGAAAAAAAGCAAAAGCACTGAATCCAGAAAGAGTTAATGCTTTTTTATTTTACAGAAGCTTTAAATCATGGATAGAGGGACCAAAAGAATATGAATATGCTGCTGATGATAGGTATTATCATACTTCTCGGAACTCTCGCGGGCAAAATTTTTCGTAAACTTAATTTGCCGCAAGTTATGGGATATATGATCTTAGGATTGTTCTTGGGGGAATCTTTCCGAGGTTTTTTAAGCGGGCCCATAGTTGATTCTTTCAGGCCGATAATAAGCCTGGCTTTAGGTATCATAGGGTTTATGATCGGCGCCGAAATTAACATTAAAAGATTCAAAAGATATAGCCGATCCATATATACAATACTTGCCGCGGAAGTTTTTTTAACATTTTTTCTAGTCGCCGGTGTAACCACGTTAGTTACCGGCAAGCTTTATCTGGGGCTTATATTGGGAGCGCTTTCTTCGGCCACCGCGCCGGCGGCAACCTATAGCGTGCTTGGTGAATATAAAGCGCGCGGGCCCGTAACTATGACGACACTTTCGATCGTCGCGCTTGACGACGCGCTCGCACTTTTAATATACGCTTTCGCGAGTGTTTTTGCCAGAGCCCTCATCATACACGGAACCCCGTCGTTTTTAAGTGTTATGGCCATTCCTCTGATCCAGATCACTTCATCCGTTTTTATAGGCGCAATCGCGGGAGGTGTGCTTTATCAGATATCTAAAAAGACACGGGACAAAGGTCGGATGCTTTCTTTCGCGCTCGGAACGATCATTTTAGTTGTTGGACTTTCAATATATTTCAAAGTGGACCCCATCCTCGCGTCAATGGTTCTCGGGGTGGTCGCGTCTAATCTTCAGAGTTCCGAATCTCGGGAGATGTTTGACCTCGTAAAAAAATTCAGCCCGCCTATTTTTATTCTTTTTTTCGTTTTAGTCGGCGCGCGTCTTGATGCCAGGATCTTGGCGAAAACGAATGTTCTTATCCTTGCCGTCGCGTATATATTAAGTCGAAGCGTCGGTAAGATCGCCGGAGCGTATATCGGAGGAAAACTTTCCGGAGCGAAACAGACAGTAACGAAATATTTGGGATTTTGTCTTTTTGACCAGGCGGGGGTCGCCGTTGGACTCGCGATAGCCGCGTTTCATTCTTTTAGTCTTTTAGGCGAAGAGGCTCGCGCCGCCGGAATTTTGATCATCAGTATAATAACCGCGACAACATTTCTGCTTCAGCTCATTGC
>CAYPYT010000064.1:0-7251 GCA_964415105.1 uncultured Planctomycetia bacterium
TCGCGCCGTCTTGACTTTCTACGCCTCTTACTTTGCCCTCGTAGATTATCGCGCGGGCTAAGTACAATTCGTAAAACGCTTCGCGTCTCTTCGCTTCTCTTATTCCTTCGCGTTTCGCCTCGTCCGGTTCCGCTAAAGCCGCCGCTTCCGCCGCCGCAAGTTTCCCCAAAAAGTTCGTCATCTTCGCCGCTTCCACAAAATTGCTATCCACCGTCTCTACCGTTAGATCTTTCGCGTCTTTTTTATCTTCTACACCTCTTATCTTGCCATCGTAAATTAATGCTCGTGCCAAAAATAATTTGTCAAACACAGCTTGGCGTTTTGCCATATCATCTCCAGCTAACCTCAGTTCCGCTAAAAAGTTTGTCATCTTTGCCGCGGCAACTAAATTGTTATCTACTTCTGTTGTACTTAAGTCTTCCAATGGAATGTTATTTTCTACACCTCTCATTTTGTTTTCATAAATCAACGATCTTGCCAGGTTTAATCTATCAAATGCTTCCGCCCTTTTCGCGGAGTCTTCTTCCGCTTTTTTTAATAATTCCCACAAATTTATCATTTTCATTGCGTAAACAATATTTACGTCTATATCTATGGTTATGTTTTCCGGCGCGATATGTTTTACCACACCTCTTACACTTACTGTCCCGTTTATTACATCTTCCGTGTCCTGATACAACAGGTCGTTTGCCACATATTCCAGATCAAAAGTCCCCTTCCCTTCCTCCGCAAGTTCCGCGCCAATAAGATACAACCTTATCATTTCCGTAACAGTTACGGATTCGACGATACCGTCAACAGTTATTCCCATAAGTATCTGAAACGCTTCGACTGCGGTTTGGGTTGCGCCATCGAATATTCCGGTTATATCTGCGGTATAGAAGCCTATATCTTTCAATATATACTGCGTATATTCGGCCATGGGGTTGACGTTGATCGGATCAAATTCAATAATTCCACCGGTTATTACGTAATCTATCACGTTCTGAAGATTGATGTCGATAGCGTCCGGATATTTTTCCGCGAAAGTAACGGCATCTTCTAAACTGTCAAATTCCGGGACGTCCTCCGGTTTTTCTCTTGCTTGCCGTGCGTCAGCGGTTTTTGCCGGCGTTTCTTCTTTTTTAAGCTGTTCTTTTGAAACTTTTTTTGCCGAAGCTACTTCCGGCGCGTTTATTTTTACACCGTTCACTGATAACGACGGGCTCGTTCCGCCGGGAAAAGCCGGCATTTTAATGTCTGGATGCTTAATTTGCTTTCTGCCGGAATCATAATCTTTTGTTTCTTTTTCAAACGAAATCGTTTCTAAAGGCGCCGGGATTTCTATTTCGGAATCGGCTATAGCCTTTGTCGGAGGGATTACGCTTAAAGAATCCGGCGTTTTACCTGTAACGCTTGAAGTTGCGGAACCTGTTTCGGCTGAAAACGGTTTCACGGATATTTCACCTAAATCTATGGGAATTGCCAATTTCGGAGGAGTGACCCCCGGAAAAGCCGGACGACTCAAAATTTTTCCGCTGATCTCGGAAAACGGTTTCGCGGATATTTCGCCTAAATCCCGCGAAGTAAAAGCAGGGGTTGTCCCTCCCGGAAAAGCCGGCATTGGAGCACGTCCGATACCAGCCTCGCCCAATCCGCTTCCCGCGATTTTAGGAAGCGCGCCAAACGTGAAAACCGCGGGAACAAGAAGTATAAATAAAAATGTGCAAACAGCCGCCGTCGCATAACGCGGGTTCACCTTATTAAGGAAAGGAATTTTTCCCACAAGTTCAGAAATGCGAGAAACCATCGGCGAATTCATCAAATTTTCCCACCGCTGGCTGAACCCGGACAATATTTTGGAATTTGGTTTTGCTTCAGGAAAAAGCGCCCTAAACGCGGTAGACGCCGTTTTGAATTCTTCTATGCCCTCTTTGCCCATGAGTTCACGAATTTGTTCGGCGCTACTCGTTTTTGCAAGTTGTATCGCGATTCGTTTCTCCAGTTGACCGAGTGCTTCATTAAATTTTCCCACTTCGATAGAAACATCGCCTGTTTTTACATGCCACTGGCCGTTTGTTTCCGCCATTTTCGCGATTGTAAAGAAGATCTCGTTGCATGACATTTGTATTATCATCTCTGCGTCAGCTGACCTTTTTTTCGTATCGGCTAACATTTTTTTTACACCATCAAACGTCTTGTCTGCATTGGCTAACACCTTTTTCGCAGTAGCTACCATTTCTTTCTCAACATCAAACGTCTTTTCTGCACCGGCTAACCCTTTTTTCGCATCGACTAACGTTTTTTCCTTATCGGCTAACACCTTTTTCGCATAAGCCACCATTTCTTCCGCGACATCAAACGTCTTTTTTGCACTGACTAACCAATTTTTCGCATCGACTAATGCTTTTTTCTCATCAGCTAACATCTTTTTTACATACGACTGATCTCTGAACTTTCCAAACGCTTCGTCAAATTTATCCACGCGTAATGCCGGCACCGCCGGATCTTTATTTGTTTTTACGTACCATTCCTCGCCGGACTTGAACATCCGCGCGGCGGCAAAAAATATGTTGTCATATAGCGCCTGCGCCTCATCTTCTTGCGCCGCGTAAAGCACCGCTTTTATGTTTTTCTGCCCTAATAGTTCCCCAATCGCTTCGTTATATTCTTCTATACTGAGATCCTCTTTTTTCGAATTGCCGGACACTACATACCATTTCCCTCCCGATTCATACATTCGCGCCGCCGCGAGAGCCGTACTGCCATTTATCCTATTCACCATGCCAAAATTTCTTCCCGCGATCGCCTTGCTCCAGATTAACCGCACGTTTGTTAGCGCCATCAGCTCATCATATGCTGTCTGAAATTTCTCTTTGGGAAGCGCCTTGCTCATAAGGTCGTTTTCCGGCCGGAAATGTGACTGACCATTTATTGTATATTTCCGCACCGGCGCGAATAATCTGTTCCAAAAAGAAAACAAACACGGTACTTCCTTCATTTCGTCTATCGCCGCTCGATGATTCTCATCCATTACATATCCATCATGCCTCTGACTGAAGCTTTTCATCTCTTCGAGATAAATTGGATTGAACTGAAATTCTTTCGTGAGTTTTCGTAAACCCCGGAGTTCCGCGGGGGCGGGATCTTTTACATATTCAGCAACTTTTTTGAGGGCATCATTAAACGCGGTTTCGTTTTCTTGGTATTCTTTTTTCGCCGCGTTGTAAAATTTATTTACTAATTCCCCTTTTTTCTTCGGAAGAGCTTTTATTTTTTCTTCTACCAGTTTTTTTCTTGTCGCGTCTGTTTTTGTTATATCAAAAAGATGTTCCGCGGCTATTATTTTTTCTTCGTTTCCGGCGAGAAATTTATTTTTTAAGATTTCGAATTCTTCCAACTCTGCACGTTTCAGGTTATCAAGATGACGATATACTTCTCGTTCGAAAAATTCTGATATTTTCTCTCGTGTCTTTTTTCTTTCGTCCTTGTTTTTTGTATAGAAATTTTGTATATCGCTTAAAAAAACGCCGTATTTTTTATTTATTTCTTCCTGTTCTATGTTTAGATGATATTCTCTCACATCCGCGGCTTCACCTTCATACCGCGACTTATCCGGTGCAAGTATTTTTTTCTTAATAAGCGAAACAAATTTTTTGAGTTCAATATTTGTGATATTTTGTTCGGCTATTACCCCAATATGGCTTTTTATTGCAACATCAAAAAGTTTATCGAACGAATATTTTGTTAAAAGTTCAGGGGTAACGGGAATATTGTTCTTAATAAGAAGGCTTGCTTTCCTATTAAGATCTTCGTTCTTCATCGTCAAGAGGTGCCCGTCACAATAGGAAAGCTCATTAACACGGCGAAGGGATTCATTTTGAATCCCAATTTTAACCAAGAATATTACCCTCTCAAGATAACTCTTGTATTTTTTCGCTTTTTGTTTGAGTAATGCGTATTTATTTGCGGCAGAATAGAGTTTATTGAACCACTTTTCATTCAGCCAATCTTCTCCGATTTGATTTTTCAACGCGCCTTCGAGGATTTCTATTTCTCGTTCTATACCTGTTGTAAAAACCTCATTAAATTTATCTTTCACGACAGAAAAGGCTTTACGAGCTTTATCGAAAAGTTTGTATCTTTCGGCAATAAACAAAATTACGCCGCTTAAACCAAGTGCTGAAAACACTTTGATTAACGTCGGAATAAAACCTACGTTGGTGCAGGCTGCCGCAAAAACCGCGGTTAACAAAAGACACGTAGAGAGAAACTCTCCGGAAGGTAAAAAACCATCTTCGCCGCTACGAACCCCAGGGATTTGACTGCTTTCCTTTTGTGCCGGCTCGATTTTTAGTTCACTTTCAAGCTTTTGTTCAGTTTCAAATTGTTCCAGGAGACGTTTCGCGATTTCACCGGCTGTTTCAAAATGTATTGGTAACTTGAAACTACTAAAAAAAATGAACTTTGAAAATTCTTCTTCGTGTTGATCCAAGAATTTCTTCTCAGAGAAGGTCCCTTCAGCTTGAATTCTGTCCCGCAATTTTCGCGCTTCGCTTATGTAGGGCAGATGTTTCTTCATGGCAGAAATTGTTTTTTGTTTTTTCGCGAGAGTTAGCTCGGTAATATACTCCAATACCTGGTTTTGTCCGCGTTCAAGAACGACTCTCGCAAAGCCTTTAACGAGACTACCCTCTTCACTAACAGTGTCCTCCCATCTTACAGGATAGTGCCTATCCTCCGCGAATTCCTTTTTGTCATGTTTTTTAGAAATTTCTTCAGGTGTCTCACCTGAAAGTATAATACGCTTGTAACAATCGCCGGCTATTTTGTTGAATTTTGCTTCTCTTTGGGTTGATGTCAGGGTTTCATTGTCGGCAAGATTTGCCGCGGCTGTTCTATACTTTTTGTAGGCGTCTCTTAAATTCGTTAAAATTGTTTTGACATCCGGTGTCAGGGCGTCTTTTTCCTTTATTACTTCCAGTATTGCCCCCAATATATCCGAGAGAAGCGAGACGAGTTCCGATTCTTGGCTCCACACGCGTTCCAATAATTGGTGACTTTCATCGTCTATATTAAGGAGCGTGCCTTCGCCGGAAGAGATTTCCGTATCAAAACAAAAACTGGTTCCGACATAAAGTATTTTTCTTATTTTGCCTTTTCTAACCGCTTTATCCAAACTCTTGACCGTCGTTCTTGCTTCGATTAAAGCTCTTTCATACGGTTTTAAAACATTGTTTTGTTTTCCTTTTCCTAAAAGCCCATCCACATACTCCCCCATGTTGGAAACCAATCCCATAGAGTTATTAACAAGATGGCTTCTTGTCGTGAGAAAGAGATTAATAATGCGCTGTTTTTTCTGTTCATTTACATCAGCGATAAAACCCTCAACAGCTTCCTCCAATTTTATCTCGACCCCCGCCACCAACCTCGTAGGATGGGTGGAGCTCAACCTACGAGGATGTTGGCCTATTCCCACTTCGTCCTCCACCACCATCCTCGTAGGTTGGGCTCTTTCCATCCTACGAGGATGGTGGCGGTCCCTACGGTTGAACTGAGGGAGCTCTAAACTATTTTCACCTTTCAAATTTCTGAGAATTTCGCGCACGTTTTCTTTATTAAGTATGCCGCCATGTTTGCCGGTTTCGAGGATATCCAGGATTTCGTTTATTCTTGCCGGTTTATTTTTGTTTAGTTGATTGATAATTTCTTCGTCGGTCATTTCGGAGGTTAAATCGACACTTTCTTCCAGTGAATCAATCCACTTGTTCACAGAATCATCCAAATTATCTGTCTTTTTAATACCTTTCTTTAGGGCGATAACTTCTGCAAGAACTTTTTCAAATTCTTCCGAGCTGATAGATTTGTTTTTGGTTTCCGCTTTTCTGAGAGAACTTTTCGAATCCTGAGTTTTTTTATACTCTCTACACCAGTTTTCTTTAAGAAGGTTGACATCTTCGCCGGTTTTTCTTGCGTCATCTACGGCACGGCCGAAAGTCAATCTAAGCCCGTCAAGATCGCAATCACAAAAAAACTGTTTGATCGCCAGTTTATACCTTCCGGTTTCGATCAATTCTTCATAAGGCTTCTTTTTATTCGTAAGTATTGCAATATAGGGGCGCTCTTTTCCGTCTTCAAATTTCGGCTCGACGACAAGATACGAAAGTTTCTTTTGTTTCATAAGCGTTGTGAGACCGTCCGTATGATATCCGCCTGTTATGAGCGCCGCGACGCTTTTGCCTTCAGCTCGCATTTTGGCCAGTGTGTTTCGGAGCATGGCGGCGTTTCTTTTTTCGGCGTCAGAGTAAAAATCCATAGCGCCTTGGATGCCTCGGCTCAGTTCAGAAAGGTCATATCCGGAAGTGATCATTACGCCATACCGCGCGCATTTTTCTTTGATGAATGTTGAATATTTTTCGGGGTCAAAATTTTGCTGAGTTTCTTTTACTCGTTTAAACTCCGCAGTATTAAGTTCGGCGGAATAAAGTTTCTCGAGCAGTGCCGCGAGAGAGCTCATTTCATACAGCGCTTTTTCATCAAGGTTTCTGTAAAGCGATTCTCTGATTTTTCCCTCAATCTCTTCAACTTCACGGTATAATTCGAAAAGCCGAACGGATTCGTATATTGTGATATATCGGGAGAAATCTATAAGATTTTTGTAGGGCTCTGTCTGAATGCCCTTCTTCTCGGCGAGAGACGTGAGATACGCGTAATATTTTGTTTGCGAGACTTTGTTCTGTTTAAAAGCGAGCGATTCAAGAACGAGCGATTCGAGCTCTTTTTTATCCATATTTTTACTGAGCTCGTCTATCAACTGCCTGCGTTCGTCGTTGGCTTTCTCGAAGTCTATTGTCTCTTCCAGATTTATCGCTTCGAGCAGTTTTATTGTTTCCCGGGAATTTGTGAGATTAATATTGTACTTTTTAATAAAAATTTCAAGAAACGCCCAATAATCCGAAAAGCTTAAAGAGCCGTCTCTATGCAGGGTATGCTTAATATTCAATTCAAGAAGATCTTTTGAATATATTTTTTCCGCTATTAGTGAAAACTGTTCCAGCAAATTGACAAGATACCCCGTTTGCTTAGCGCGAGCTTCTTGGATCCGGCGGAAACTTTCCACATTCTTCGCGTAAAGAGCATCGTCTTCAACTCCGTAGAGACACATATCATCGCCGGCGGCTGTGATCTCGAAAAATTCACCCGCGCTCATATAGCCCTCTTCCATTAAGAAAGTTGCTACACTTTTACGGATATCTTTATCGGGACAAGACC
>CAYPYT010000065.1:0-5172 GCA_964415105.1 uncultured Planctomycetia bacterium
ATAAAAGTGGAGTAAATTTTTTAAAGGAAACGCAAAATTCCACTTTTGACACAGTTTGGAAAGCGTGGATCTATAAGGGGTTTAGATTTCCGATACGAAAAAGATATAAGATGGGTTAAAGGGCAGGTGAGAAAAATTAACGCGCTTCTCGGTATTGTACCGGCAAAACATATTATTACGTTGCTATGTGTGTCTGCCATGGTGTTACCCGTAATTTCCGCGAGAAACGTTTCGGCGGAAGTAAATATGGAAAATGGGGATATGGCTCTAAGCCTGCCGCTTTGGGCGGATTTGGATGAAGATTCGTACGAATTATGTCCCGAAGGGATTAATGTTGTTGGAATGTTTTTGGCGGTTTGGGAAGCGGGACAATACGCGGCAATGTATAAGCTCATTGATGATGAAAGTAAGAATGGGTATTCTTTTGATCAGGCTAAATTTGACCTGCAATTTTTAAAGTTCAAACCTTATACGATCAGCGCGGTAAGAAAAAGCGGTGAGAATTTTGAATTTTTTTTAAGTTATGGTGATTGGAAAACGGGAGATAAAGATTTACGTAAGATGCTGATCAGCGGTAAAACTTTTAAAATCATTATGCCTCAAAGAGGAGTATTGTTTAAAAGATCCGCAGACAGTTCTTTTTGAAAAAACAAAGGTTATTCGTAACTCTAAAAAAATCTTTAAAAGAAAGGGAACTAAAATGAAAAAAATAAAAAACATTGGTATTTTAACTTCAGGAGGAGATTGCGGCGGGCTTAACGCGGTTATCAAAGGCGCCGCCGGCATGGCAAGAGAATTGAATATAGACAGTTTCCTCATTTCGAACGGGTACGCGGGGTTATATAATCTTGTGGACTTCGAAAAATTAACTAAGCTGAATCCGGAACGTTTAGACTTGATCAATTCGGCGTTGGCCGGTTCTGAAGCGGGACATTCCAGGGTAAAAATAAGAAAAATTGAAGATCCGAAAAAATACGACAGAATTAAAGAAGGATTGAAAAAATTCGCGCTGGACGCGCTTGTTATAAGCGGAGGAGACGATTCCGGAAGCGTTATGGTTGATCTTTGTAAACATGGAATTGATTGCATTCATGTTCCTAAAACAATGGATTTGGATCTTCAAACATATTCAGTCGGCGGCGACTCAACAATCAATAAAATTGCCGTTTACCTTGATGAACTTAAAACTACAGGGCGAACTCATAACAGGGTTATTGTTCTTGAGGTGTTTGGGCGATACGCGGGGCACACAGCGTTTAGAAGCGGTATTGCCGCTGATGCTGACGCGATATTAATTCCGGAAATTCCGGTTGATTTCAATGAAGTATATGTTCATGTTAAACGTACGCTGAGGCGAAGGATTACAGCAAGCGATGTTTATGCCGGAACGTATATTATTGTGGTCGCGGAGGGACTAAAAGACGCTCGCGGGGATGAGATATTTGACAAAACATCAGAGATAGACGCGTTCGGACACAAGAAACTCGCGGGCGCGGGAAAATATGTTTGCAGGGAACTTATAAAAAGATTTAAGGAGGATAATGAAATTACAGAGTTCATGAAAAAAACTCATCTTTTTGTTGAAAAGATATATGAAACTCCGGAAGTCCGTTCTGTAACTCCGGGGCACTTAGTCCGATGTGGACGAAGCAGTGCGTATGACGTGAATTTTGGAAAAGAGGCCGGCGCGGGAGCGGTTGTTCTATTAAACAACGGGATATCCGGCGTTACTATGGTGGAAGTTAAGGGGGCGGAGATTCGATATATGGACGCGGAAAAGGCGATAGAACAGCGGCATGTTGATTTAGATCAAGTGAGCTTTCATGAACAGCTTGACGTTTGTTTCGGGCGGAAGAGCGAAAGTCTTAAAACAAAATTAAAAAAAATAGAGACTACGCCTGAAAGATATATGTAGTGATATTCGTGAAGAGGTTTATGTTATAAATGCCAATCGAGATTGCAGTAAATAATTACGGAGCACGTGAACGCGAATATGTAATGCGCAAAAAAATATTTTTATTCGCGCGTGTCAGCTTGAGTCGGTTGAAAAAAATAAAAAAAAATATTTTTCCGAGTGTCGGCTAAAATGCTTATTAAAGAGCACCTTTTGAAACCCTTGTTACTATGGGGTTATAGAAGGTGCTCTTTTTTTGAACGAACGCGGTATTTTTTCAGATTTTTTAAATAAAAAAAATGAAAAAAATCTTCTTTTCAACTTGCAAAATAAAAAAAATAATGTATAGTTTATTTGATAAGGAAATGGATTGAAAGTTTTTGAATAGTGTTTTTCAAACGAAGGGGGTGAGAGATGGTTGTGAAGAAAAAGAAGAAGGTTGCGAAGAAAAAAGTTGCGAAGAAAAAAGTTGTAAAGAAAAAAGTTGCGAAGAAAAAAGTCGCGAAGAAAAAGAAATAAATAATTACTTCTAAGGTTTCAGGGGGGCGGACAGATAATAGGTTCGCCCCTATTTTTTTTGTGGTTGCATAATTACCTCTTTTTGTTATAATACCTCCCAAAATTGTAAATACCGGATAGGTTCAAAAATGATAATTACACAAAAGAAGCAGAGATCCCGGGCTTGACCCTGTATCAGTTATGTCTCAAAAACATAGTCAAACTTACAAATATACGCATACATTTCGTAGTTTGAAATGTGCAATTAATCATGGATTTATATTAACACCTTTATTCATAGGTAGTTATTGATATGTAGAGCGTCGTGTTAAACTGGAAAAAGGTAGAAATACTTCCTTTTGTATGTTTTAATAATATGCTATACTATAGATGTGTGACGAAGGGAAAGACATTCGTGAAACACGATGTTGCTATGGATACGTGTAAGTGTTATAGGGAGATGAGATGCGAAAAATTTTAAAGTTCGTAAAAATGTGTCTGGTAATGTTCGTATCACTAATTGTGTGTCTTGGTTGTTTAGACGCGGTGTCCTCCTTTGCGTCTAATTCAAAGTCGGATACTAAGTTTGTCTCCCGAATCGGAAATAAAAGAAAAGGTCTCGCGTCTATATCTCAAAACCAAAAAAACTTTCCTAAACAAAAAATAACTCTCAATCGTTAATTTTATCGCGGCGGAGAAAAAAATGCCTAATAGAGTGAAACAGCTTCTATTCGTTGGTAGTCCGTCAACTTTCAAATGAGGGGTATTTCACAGTGATTTCCGCCTGCCTGACTGTGTCAAAAGTGGAATTTTGCGTTTCCTTTAAAAAATTTACTCCACATTTATATTATAGATTCCCGCATTCGCGAGGATGACAATTTTTTTTAAGTGTTCTTGTGGAGATACCCCCCCACCTTAAAAAGGGTCTTCGACTTTTAACGCAGTCTGTGCGCGGGAATGACATCCCCCTTTTGTCATCCTCGCGGACGCGGGGATCTGTAATATAAAATACTCCTCATTTAGGCGTTGACGGAGCACTGGGTTGTTGTGAGGTAAGAGAATTTTCGATTATTGCGGAATTTGCGATTTGTTCCAGAAGAACAAGGCTGTTTTTTGTAATGTTGATCTCGTCAATAACAACTTGATCTGTTGTTTCATTTAACGTTGAATTAAGATATTCCATATCATATTTACACTGATTTTTTGTGAATATGAGCCATTCGTTCAGAATCTTTATCGCTGACAAATTGTTTTCATTTTCAGTCGCGATCGTGATCATTAAGATGCGGAAATATGCTTCAATAGTGGTCAATGTTGAAGTGTTTAGTTCAAAAATCCTTTCAAGAGTTCTGCGGTCAATTCCTTCGGTTTTTTGTATTTTTTCAGGAAGTATATTTCCCTGGAGGGTAATTTCGTCTCTTAAATTAAACAATTTCTCGACATATAGAAGCTCTTTGCCGCATGAAAAGGGAATCCTGCTGAAGGAGAAAACCATTACTAACATTCCCATCAAAGCCAATTGTCTACCGAATTTCATACTTGCCTCATATGATAAAGCGAATTGCATAAATTTAAAAAAACAAAATATATCACAAATATAGCATATTTTATCAAAATTACAATAGACACAATTAATTGTTTTAGTTGATTGCGCGCAAACTGAGGAATTCCTCTTGAAAGGAAAGAATATGATATGCTATAATACGTCTTCGTAAAATGAGCTATGGGGGCATAGCTCAATTGGTTAGAGCAACTGACTCATAATCAGTAGGTTCATGGTTCAAGTCCATGTGCCCCCACCAGCTTTCGCGAAGCTGTTTTGATGTTATCAAGCCGCGGGTTTTATAGGCCGGCAAAATAGAGATGTAATGGAGAAAAAAAGCTAATGGGGAATTTTCGGGCGCATAGCTCAGTTGGTTAGAGCGCATGCTTCACATGCATGAGGTCGGAGGTTCGAGTCCCCCTGCGCCCACCATGAATTGTCTGCCGCAAAACAGGGCGGGGGTTTATGGCAGAAAAGCCGGTGAAAACGCGCCGGCGCGGTTACGAAAAGTGAAGCACTTGAGTTCGCGAATTCATATGGAAAATTAAATTGAAAGTTTAAAGACAGCGAAATTATGAAGCAAAATAATGATATAAAAAATGAGATACTGCAACTATCTGAAGTTCAAAAACTTGACGCGGAAAGGTTTGATCTGCGTGTTCAGCTAGACGATTTTCCCGAAAAATTAAGAGATATGGACGAAGTGTTAAAAACTAAAAAAAATGAAGCGGAAACTATAAATGATGAATTAAAAAAAATCCAAGTTTTGAAAAATGAAAAAGAAACGGAAATGGGTATAAAAGAGGAAAAAATCAATAAGCATCAAACGGAACTTTATCAGATAAAAAATAACAAAGAATATACCGCGCTCGAACGGGAAATTAAAAGTATTAAAGCCGATATTTCGTTGTTGGAAGAAGATATTATAAATTATTTAGACAAAATTGAAGAAGCTCGTATTCAAGGTGAAAAGAAAAAGAAAGATTTTGAAACCGAACAAGAAAAAATAGAGCGGGAAAAGACTGATATCTCCGCCGAGGAAAAAAAACTTTCAGATCGGTTATCCAAACTTGACGAGGAAAGATCAAGATTGGTAGAAAAGATCGCGCCCTCCATAGTTGAAGTATACGAAAGAATTTTAAAAAACAGGGGAAGAATCGCTCTCGCGAAAGTTAACGGTAATTTTTGTGGCGCGTGTAATATGCAGCTTCGCCCTCAGATCGTGAATGACGCGAAA
>CAYPYT010000065.1:5272-7224 GCA_964415105.1 uncultured Planctomycetia bacterium
GGATTACAGGAAGCGGTATATCTCGGAGCCGATAAAGTGGTACTGAATGTTGATAGCCAGCTGGTTGCCAGACAGCTCAAGGGCGAATATAAGGTAAAAGACCAGAATCTTCGGAAGTTTTTTGATCTTGCAGTTTCTTTATCTCAAAGATTTGACAGTATAGAAATAAGGGAAATTCCGCGGGAGAGAAATAAGGAAGCGGACAACCTTGTAAATAAAGCACTTGATCGTCATTTGATTTAACTCTAAATGAAAGTTTATTGAAGCAACTCGGGTGATTGCTTTTTGCCGCTCGCGGCAAAAAGAGGAAAGTCCGGGCTCCGAATAGCGGCGTAGCGGGTAATACCCGTCCGTTGAAAGATGAGGATTAGAGCCACAGAGACGAGTCTTTCCTTAGGGAAAGGGTGAAACGAGGCAATCTCTACGCGGAGCAAGGTCAAATAGGGGAGGAATCAGAAAAATCCATTACATAGGATGGACTGATGCGAAACGGCTAGTTTCGCCTAACTTCCGGGTAGACCGCAATAGCCATCCAGCAATGTATGGCATAGATGGATAATCACCGGACAAATTTTTGTCTACAGAATCCGGCTTATAGATTTGCTTCAATAAACTGACAAAATTCTTAAAAAGTTTCGTATTGGTGGTTTTTTTGCCCATGAAACAAATCTTGTCCGTAAAAGATCTGAGTTACATCTATAAAATCGGAACTGAAGATGTAAAAGCTCTGGATGGGTTGGATCTTGAAATATACCAGGGAGAAATTTTTGGATTTATCGGACCCAACGGTGCCGGAAAAACTACTACGATCAAGCTTATATTAGGTCTCTTGCCTCTCCAAAGCGGAAAACTCGAAATATTAAGCGGTTCCGCGTCAATTCCGAAAACACGACAAAAAATCGGGTATATGCCGGAAAACGCGGTTTATTCCGGATATTTAACCGCGCGGGAACTTTTGTATATGTACGGAAGAATCTTTAACATAGACAAGGGTATCCTTAAACACAGAATTTCTGAGCTGCTCGAGCTTGTAGGCATGGAAAAAGAGGCGGACAGGCTTATCGGAACGTTTTCAAAAGGAATGATGCAAAAAGTCAGTTTCGCGCAGAGCTTGATCAACGAATCTTCAGTTTTAATTCTTGATGAACCTACCTCAGGGTTGGACCCGGTTTTACGTAAAAAAATGAGGGAAATTATTAAAGCCTTGAGGAATGAAGGCAAGACTATTTTTTTCTCTTCACACGAACTTTCCGAAGTGGAACTCCTTTGCGACAGGATTGGAATTTTAAACAAAGGACGTTTATCCGCGATCGGTCCGACAAAAAATTTTATAGGAAAAAAAGAAGAAGGACAATCTCTCGAAAACTATTTTGTTAATTTAATAGAGAAAAAATAATGAGCGCCATACTGCCGATTACCATCGTGTCAATAAAAGAATTTATACGCAGAAAAGATTTTTATGTTTTTCTGATATTACTCATTGTTCTGCTCGGAGTTTCGTGTATACAAAGTTTTTTTCAGATAGAGGGAATATCCCGTTATATACGGGATGTGGGGTATTCTTTGGTTACATTCTTTTCGTTTCTCGTCGCGGTCACCTTTAGCGCCCGGCAATTGCCGCGGGAAATTGAAAGCCATACTATTTATCCGCTTTTGGCAAAACCGATAAGCCGGAGGACGGTAATTTTATGTAAATTTTGCGCTAGCGCGGTTGTCTCCACTATTTCATTCCTGTTATTATTTTTAACTTTTATGTTTTTTGATATTTTGAAAGCGGGGGGAATGGATCCCGTATTGTTTTTACAGTCGGTAGTTTTTGGAGCGCTTTTTCTTTGCATGATATGTGCTGTTGTCATATTTTTCTCTACTTTTATGACATTTTCGGCAAATGTAACGATATCGATCTTGATATATTTGATCATAACGGGATTCTCGGATTCTTTACGGGATTT
>CAYPYT010000066.1:0-7135 GCA_964415105.1 uncultured Planctomycetia bacterium
CTCTTGAGGAAAAGCAAAGAATATGGATTCAGTGATAATCAAATAGCGGATTTGATCAAGTCCGATGAGCTCTCGGTGAGAAGACTAAGGGAAGAAAATGGTATAGAACCCGGTTTTAAAGTAGTTGATACCTGCGCCGCGGAATTTGAGGCGTACACTCCGTATTATTATTCAACGTATGAACAAGAAGATGAAAGCCGAATCTCGCGGAAAAAAAAGATTATGATTCTTGGCGGAGGACCTAATAGGATCGGGCAGGGGATAGAATTTGACTATTGCTGTTCACACGCGGCATTCGCCCTTAGAGAGCTGGGGTATGAAACGATCATGGTCAACTCTAATCCTGAGACGGTTTCCACGGATTATGATACATCTGACAAGCTTTATTTTGAGCCGCTTACCTTTGAAGATGTCATGAATATCGCGCGCAAAGAAAAACCGGACGGTGTAATAGTGCAGTTCGGGGGCCAGACGCCGCTGAATCTTGCTAAACAACTCACGGATTCTGGAGTTCCGATACTTGGTACCAGTTTTGAATCAATTGACCGGGCGGAAAACAGGGATAAATTTGCTGATCTCATTAGGATGTTAAAGCTGAACCAGCCGGCAAATGGTTCCAGCATGTCAAAGCATGGGGCAAAAAAGATTGCGAATGAAATCGGGTATCCGGTTTTAGTAAGGCCGTCGTATGTCCTGGGCGGAAGGGCAATGAAAATAGTTTATGATGACGAGTCCCTTGAAGGTTTTATGGAAGAGGCAAGCGGAATTTCAAAGGGGCATCCTATTTTAATAGATAAATTTTTAGAAGGCGCTATTGAAGTTGATGTTGACGCAGTTTCAGACGGGCAGATTACGGTGATTGGCGGTATTATGGAACACATTGAAGAAGCCGGGATTCATTCGGGAGATTCAGCTTGTGTTCTGCCTCCGCATACGTTAAGCGCCGCTGTCATCAAAACTATAAGAGAAAGCACGTATATGCTCGCGAAAGAGCTGAAAGTAAAAGGACTTTTGAATATACAGTTCGCCGTCAAAAACAATTTTGTATATGTGCTGGAAGTTAATCCTCGGGCTTCACGTACGGTGCCTTTTGTCAGTAAAGCCACAGGAATAAGACTGGCAAAGGTCGCATCCGGCGTTATGGCCGGGGAAACATTAAAAGAGATCGGTTTTACAAGTGAGCCGAAGATAACTCATGTAGCTGTAAAGGAATCCGTATTTCCTTTTTCCAGGTTTTCCGGAGTGGATATACTGCTGGGACCGGAAATGAAATCAACGGGTGAAGTGATGGGAATAGACAGCTCTTTCGGTATCGCGTTTTACAAAGCTCAAATGGCGGCCCAAAGCGCTCTTCCGCTAAAAGGGAAAATATTCATAAGTGTTAAGGATGATGATAAGCGGGACATAGTTTTTATCGCGAAAAAATTAATAGATATGGGATTTGATCTTATGGCGACAAGCGGCACGGCAAAAGTATTGAAATCCAACAATATTGACACGAAAGTGGTAGACAAGATCGGAGATGTTCAATGGGATCTTTTGTCCCTTATTAAAAATGGTGATGTGGGGCTGATCATAAATACTCCGCGTGGCGCGCGCGGACGATCCGACATGAAAGCGATCAGGAGCGCGGCTGTAATGCGAGGAGTTCCCTGCATAACAACAATTCAGGGAGCGCAAGCGGCAGTTAACGGGATTGAATCAAGAATAAAGGGTATTTTTGAAGTAAGGTCTATTCAGGAATATATAGGTTGATATATGTGTGGAATATTCGGAATATGCGGGCATAAGGACGCGGCAAGATTAACGTATTTGGGGTTATACGCTTTACAGCACCGCGGTGAAGAAAGCGCCGGGATAATTGCTTTTAACGGAAAAAAGAACAATTATCATAAAGGTATGGGGCTGGTCGGAGATATTTTTGATGAAAAAGTGATAAAATCTTTAAGAGGAAACATGGCCATAGGGCATGTCCGGTATTCAACTACAGGGTCAAGCTCCGTGAAAAATATTCAGCCTTTTTTTGTCAAACATAAAAAAGAATGTATTTCTATCGCTCATAATGGAAATATTGTAAACGCCGCGAGTTTACGCCAAAAAATGGAAACGAAAGGTTCCATTTTTCAAAGTACGATGGACTCCGAAATAATAATCCATTTTTTTGTAAAATCAAAAGAAAACAATTATAAAAATAGAGTTATTGACGCGTTATCGCAAATTAAAGGCGCGTATTCATTGGTGATTTCTTTTAATGATTTGTTGATCGGAGCAAGAGACCCTTATGGATGGAAGCCTTTATGTCTTGGAAAATTAGACGGCTCTTATATCCTTGCAAGTGAAACCTGCGCTCTGGATCTGATTCATGCCGAATATATAAGAGAGATTGAACCGGGAGAAGTGGTGTTTATCAGTAAAGGGTCCCTGGAATCAATAAAACCTTTTCCTCAAAATAAACATTCTTTATGTATTTTTGAATATATTTATTTTGCCAGGCCGGACAGCACCATATTCGAAAATAATGTATATCTTACCCGCAAACGTTTAGGCAAAGAACTCGCGCGGGAACATCCGGTATCCGCTGATTTGGTCACACCTATACCGGATTCCGGGAGTTACGCGGCAATAGGATTTGCCGAAGAATCTAAAATACCTTTCGAGATGGCTATGATAAGGAACCACTATATAGGAAGAACGTTTATTCAGCCTTCTCAGTTCATACGGGATTTTCGGGTGAAAATAAAACTTAATCCTATTAAAGATGTTCTTCGAAATAAGGATGTAATTATTGTTGAAGACTCAATTGTCAGAGGTACCACAAGCCGCGTGAGGATAAAGGCACTGCGCGAGGCGGGGATAAAAAAGATACATATGCGCGTTAGCTGTCCGCCTTTAAAGTTTCCCTGTTTTTACGGGATCGATTTTCCGACGAAGAAAGAATTGATCGCGTCAAATCATGATGTTGAATGGATCAAAAATTTTATCGGCACGGATTCATTGAAATATTTAAGTAAAGAGGGGATGATGAAATCAATGCCTTTACCGGAATGCGAGTTTTGTACGGCGTGTTTTGATGGGAACTATCCGGTTAAGCCTTGCGGAAAGTTGTCAAAAAATATGTTAGAAGGGAGTTAGGCATGGCGAAGTATATTTTTGTTACCGGAGGTGTTGTCTCCAGTCTTGGTAAAGGTATCGCGGCCGCTTCCATCGGCAGGATCTTAGAATCAAAAGGGCTTAAGATTACATTTATAAAATGCGATCCTTACATTAATGTTGATCCGGGAACTATGAATCCTTATCAGCATGGTGAAGTTTATGTTACCGATGACGGTGCTGAAACTGATTTGGATTTGGGTCATTATGAGAGGTTTACCAACGCGCGGATCGGCAGGGATAACAACATAACCACGGGTAAAGTTTATTATTCGGTCATAAGTAAAGAAAGAAAAGGAAAATATCTGGGTAATACGGTTCAAGTGATTCCGCACATTACCGATGAAATAAAAAATAGCATAAGAAAAGTAGCGCAAAATAAAAATTTGGATGTTGTAATGGTTGAAATCGGAGGGACTGTCGGAGACATAGAAAGTTTGCCTTTTCTTGAGGCTATCAGGCAGTTTTCCATTGAAGAAGGCGGAGACAATGTCGCGTTTATCCATTTAACGTTTGTTCCTTATATAAAAAGTGCCGGAGAGATCAAAACAAAACCCACACAGCATAGTGTAGGCAAATTAAGAGAAATAGGGATACAGCCCGATATTCTTCTTTGCAGGACGGAGAAAGCATTAAATAACGAGACAAGAGAAAAGATCGCTTTATTTTGTAACGTACGAAAAGATGTTGTAATTGAGGCTTTGGATGTCGAAACGGTATATGAGATCCCCGATATTTATCTCAAACAGCAATTGGATAAACTTCTTATTAACCGGCTGAAACTTAAACCGGGAAAAGAAGCCTCCTGCGCGGTATGGAAGAAAAATGTTGTAAAATGCGTCAAGAGCTCTAAAAATAGAGTCGCGATCGCCGTAGTCGGGAAATATATAACACTTCAGGACGCTTATAAATCGATATATGAAGCTTTGGTTCACGGCGGGATTTCTAATAATACCAAAGTGGATATAAGAAAGATTGATTCTGAGAAGATATTCGAAGATGAAACGAAAAAGTTTTTAGATGAAGTTGACGGCATTTTAGTCCCCGGTGGTTTTGGATATAGAGGCATTGAAGGCAAGATTGAAGCTATAAGGTATGCTCGAGAGAACAATATTCCTTTTTTCGGTATTTGTCTCGGCATGCAGGCGGCGGTAATAGAATTCGCCAGAAATGTCTGCGGATTTAAGGACGCGAATTCCACGGAGTTTAATATTAAAACCCGTTATCCGGTTATAAGCCTGCTTGAAGAGCAAAAAGGGGTAGACTGTAAAGGCGGAACAATGCGGTTGGGCGCGTATCAGTGCCGGCTGAAAAGCGGCACAAAAAGTTATTATGCTTATGGCAAAAAAGAGAAGATTAAAGAACGCCATAGGCATAGATATGAGTTTAATAATGAGTATAAAGATATTATGGAAAAAAATGGTTTTGTTTTTTCCGGCATTTGCCCTGACAAGGAATTGGTCGAAATAATTGAGTTAGAAAAACATCCATGGTTTGTGGCGTGCCAATTTCACCCTGAATTTCAATCAAAACCGGATAAAGGGCATCCTCTTTTTGAGGCGTTCATAAAAGCGGCCCTTGACAGATACAAAACTAAAAGAAAAACAGCTATTTACCCCACGCGGTATCCGTGTTAAATTATCAATAATGGAGGACATATGAATAATATATGCGGTTTCTGGAAATTCAGAACAGAAAGAAAAGATTTGTTAACGGATTCGTTTGTGAAAATGGCGCAAACAGACGCTTCTATCAATTCGAAAAAAGCAAGTTTTTGGATGAACGAACCGAACGGTATTGTTTTAGGTTATGGGAGGCTTTCGCCTGAGGCGGAAATCGTTCAGCCGAAGCAATCTTCATGTTCTCGTTATGTATTGGCCTATGAAGGGGAAATTTATAATCTCAAGGAAATACAGGAAGAATTGATGCCGTGTTCCAACGCGGCCGGGGCGCCCTACGGAGCGAAAAAAGACGCGGATATTATGATTGATGCAATTTCAAAATGGGGACTCGAAGAAACTTTAAAAAAACTTAATGGAGTATTTGTTTTCGCTTTATGGGATAAACATGAAAATAAACTTTTTATTGCCAGAGACAGAATAGGAGTCAAAAATTTTTACTACGGTATTCAAAATAATATCCTGTTTTTTTCTTCTACGATAGGGTCAATTTGTTCTAATGATCTTTTTTTCACGGATATTGACAGAAACGTACTTGCTTTGTTTTTTAGATATAATTGCGTACCCGCGCCGTATTCCATATATAAGGACATAAAAAAACTTAAACAAGGTTTTTTCGCGGTGATAAACGGAGATATGGGTATAACGGAACATTGTTATTGGGACGCGTTGGCTGTGGTGAAAGACGGCGCTTTAAATCCAATACAAAAGGCGCCGCGGGAAATTGCCGATGAGTTGGAAGAAATGCTCTTGGACTCGGTGGGCAGGCGTCTGCCCGCGGGCGCCTCCGGCGGAGTTTTTTTGTCAGGCGGCATCGATTCATCGCTTATTGCCTCGTTAGCCCAGACGCAGAGAGATGTTCCGATTCAGACCTTTAATATCGGATTGGATCAGGAACGGTATGATGAAACAATTTTTGCCGAGGCAATAGCGCGTCACTTAGGAACAAAACATACCGTGTTTAACATCATGCCGCGGCATATTTTAAATACGGTTCAGCAAATGCCTAAAGTATATGACGAACCGTTTTCCGATTCTTCACAAATACCCACTTTTTTGCTTTTTCAATTTGCCCGTCAATACATTACCGCGGGCTTGTCCGGAGACGGAGGGGATGAAGTTTTTGGAGGATACAACAGGTATCTTTGGGCGGATACTGTTTGGAACTTTTTTAAGGCATGGCCGGGTTTCATGAAAAAGATGTGCGCGGGCGCGATACAAGGTGTCTCTCCTGAAAGATTAGACGGCTTATCGCGGAGATATTCCTCTCTGTGCCCAAAATTTTTAAATCATCGTCTTTTCGGGGATAAATTGCATAAAGCGGCTGAAGCAATGAAAAGTTCCTCACCCGATGATTTATATTTCAGGTTGACGTCTCATTGGCAAAATCCGGAAGAACTGGTCTTTGATTCGCGGGAACCTGACACGATAACGCGGGAGAGTAAAGTGCCCGGAAGCGTCCCCAATTTTATAGACAGGATGATGTATTTTGATCTAATGACCTATTTGCCGGATGATGGTTTGGTGAAAGTAGTAAAGGTGAGTGAAGCTATGGAGTTAAGCGCGAGGGCTCCGATACTGGATCACAGAATAGTTGAATTTTCCAAAAGATTACCCTTATCAGTGAAGATCAGAGGAGGAAAAAGTAAATGGATCCTGCGGCAGATCCTGCATAAATATGTGCCTGAAAAATTATTGGAACGTCCCAAAATGGGTTTTGGAGTGCCGATAGATACTTGGTTAAGAGGTCCTTTGCGCGGCTGGGCGGAAGAACTTCTTGATGAAAGAGAAATAAGAAAGGATATGCTGTTAAATCCAAAACCTATCAAAAAACTGTGGTCGGAACATTTAACAGGGAAAAAGAACAATTCATATCATTTATGGGATATTCTAATGTTTCAAGCTTGGAAAAAAGAATGGATGTAATGGGGTAGATTGTTAATAACTTATAAGCAAAGAAGGTGTATCATGAAACACCGCTATGTGATCATAAACCCGTAAGGTGTTCTTTGTTCCTAAAAAATAAACTTCGTAGGATCGAATCTCGGCACCTCCGCCAATTAAAAAACGCCTGTCATAACTTATGTATTGAAGGGCGTTTTCATTCATGGTACTATTCCTAAAAGACAAAAGCGCCCAAAAGGTGCCCTGATAAAAAGTGTTATGCCGGAATTATAAAATTATCATTTGGGCATACCAAAATTGTCATACCGACGTTACAAATTTGTCATCTCCAGTTCTATCGATAAAATGGGCTTGGTTTAAATAGGTGTCTGGGCAGATTCAAGTTCCTAATGCAACAGTTT
>CAYPYT010000067.1:0-7085 GCA_964415105.1 uncultured Planctomycetia bacterium
ACCAACAAGCTCCGCCAATATCCTCGTAGGTTGGTAGCGCTCTTTGCTACCATCCATCCTACGAGGTTGTTGGCGGACGGGCCTACGAACAAAACAAATACCGCAAGATCTCATGTCCGTATAATAAACTTATGATGGCGCCGGCTGAAAGATACGGGCCGTACGGAATAACCTCTTTTTTAAACCGGATCTTCATAAAGATACCGACTCCGGCTCCCATTACGGGAGCTAAAAAAAATGTTAAAATGACAAGTTTCCATCCGAGAAACGCGCCGATCATCGCCATCAGCTTAACGTCCCCTCCGCCAAGCGCTTCTTTTTTGAAAATAAATTCACCGATCACCCCTAAAAGAAACATCATTCCGCCGCCGGCTAAAATGCCTAATCCGGAATTTAAAAACGCGCTCGCGCCTGAGACTGAACCGTCCATTCTAAAAAAGGTCATAAGAATAAGCCCGACAACTATTCCGGGAAGACTTATCACATCCGGAATTTCCTGATGCTCAATGTCAACAAAAGTGATCACGATCAAAGCCCAAATAAATATCCAATATATGAAAAAATTTATCCCTATCGGAAAATAGAACAACAGCGCCGCGCCGCTTAACGCCGTGATCAGTTCCACAAAAAAATATCTGAGAGATATGGGACGCCCGCACTCGCGGCACTTTCCCAAAAGAATTATAAAACTTATCAAAGGCACGTTATCAAACCACGAAATGGTTTTTTCGCAAAAAGGACAGAAAGACCTCGGCCGGACAATGGATTTACCTAAAGGAATTCTGTAAATACAAACATTTAAGAAACTGCCGATTATAGCCCCAAAAATAAATATAACAAATTTTTCCATTTATGCCTTTCGTTTTCGAAGTTCTTCGAGCGCTTTTTTTCTCATGATATTTTTTACTTCGTTAAAATAATCAGAAACAGGATACCATTCGTTGTCGTTAGGCTTTGTCCAACTACAAAAAGATCTTGCCCCCTGGGATACCAACATCCCCAATCCACCTACAGCTGTGAGCCCTTTTTCTTTTGCCGCTTTTACAAGTTCTGTTTCTCGCGCGTAAACCAGATCGTATACCGTCATTCCTTTCTTTAAACAATCAGGAGAAATCGGCATTGGATCTCCTTCTTTTGAGCCGAGCGGAGTAGCGTTTATGACTAAATCACAATCTTGTATTTCTTTTGAGATATCCTCCGTTTTAACCGGAACAAACATCTTTTCATCGTGCCAAAACCGGCTAAATAAAACTTCTAAATCCATTAGCTTATCAAGATCTACATCCGTAACTTTTGTCAGTTTAGGCCACGTGCCATCTTCTTTTTTATCTCCCGAAGTTGATATAAAAAGGCTTATCGCGCGTCCCGCACCACCAGCTCCTACAATAAAAACTTTTTTATCACCCCAACTGACGTGCGCATCTTCATTAAGCGAGTCTACAAATCCCTCCATATCTGTGTTAGACGCAATTATTCTATCTTTTTCAACTTTTATTGTATTTACTGCCTGCGCAAATTTAACATATTCATCAATAAATACCGACCATTTTTCCGCATTTTCTTCCAACATCTCCTTGACCTTTATCTTATACGGCACCGTAACGTTCAACCCGCTGATCTTCCCGGTTAAAACTTCATTTTCAAAAAAGCTTTTTAACTCTTCGGGTTTTTTATCAAAAATTTTGTATTTGGAAGAAGGGTCGAATTTTTCAAACGCGGCATTATGCATGGCGGGCGAAAGAGAATAGCTAATGTTTCTTCCCAAAAGCCCGTATATTTTTTTTGAATTTTGTTCTGTCATAATAAAAATGCTGATCAAGTTTCAAGTTTCAGGTTACAAGATACAAGTATTCCGCCGAAGGCGGACCCGCCTCCGGCGGGAACCCTGAAACCTGTAACCTGAAACTTGTAACTTATACCCTATTTAATCTTCTTCTTCCTCAAAACAAACCTATTAACGGCGTTCACGTACGCGAGCACGCTTGCCTCGATTACGTCCGTGCTTGATGCCCTTCCAATCGCGATATCTTTTCCGAAGGCGACTTTCACGCTCGCCTCGCCAAGCGCGTCCTTACCGCTGGTAACCGCGCTTACTTTATAATCAACCAGTTTTCCTTTAAGCCCGATCGCTTTATCGATAGTTTTAAAACACGCGTCTATCGGTCCGTCACCGGAGGCGGAAGCGGAAATATTCTTCTTTTCCTTTTCAAGCTTCACGCTTGCCATGGGACTGATATTGTTTCCGCTTGTTACCTGAAAATCAATAAGCTTATATTCCGCCGGCACCATAGCAATTTCGTCTTCGACTATTACCGCGAGATCCTCATCAAAAATTTTGCTCTTTTTGTCCGCCAAAGCTTTAAAACGTACGAACGCCTGATTAAGTTCGTCTTCTTTGAGGAAATACCCTAATTTTTTCAGCCGTTCCGAAAACGCGTGACGTCCCGAAAGTTTGCCGAGAACAAGCCGGCTTCCTTCAAATCCGACGTCTTCCGGCCGGATGATCTCATAAGTTTCTCTTCTTTTTAAGATCCCGTCCTGATGTATACCGGCTTCATGGCTAAACGCGTTTTCGCCTATAATCGCTTTATTCGGCTGAACAAAAACACCCGAAAGTCTCGATACCAGACGACTGGTTTTATAAAGCTGTTTAGTTTTTATGTTCGTTTTCAAATTGCCGAAAATATCTTTACGCGTTCTAAGCGCCATAACAACTTCTTCCAAAGAAGCGTTTCCCGCTCTTTCCCCAAGCCCGTTGATCGTGCATTCCACTTGTCTGGCTCCGTTTTTTACGGCCGCCAGAGAGTTACTCACTCCGAGCCCGAGATCATTATGACAATGGACGCTTATGACGGCTTTCCCGATATTCGGCACATTTTCTTTAAGATACTTGATAATCTTCCCGAATTCTTCAGGTTCGGAATAACCGACCGTATCGGGAATATTCACCGTTTTCGCTCCCGCCTTAATAACCGCTTCCACAACCCGCGCGAGAAAATCAAGTTCCGTCCGAGACGCGTCTTCCGGAGAAAACTCAATATCGGAAAATTTTCCCCGCGCGTATTTTACCGCGTCCACGGACGCGGACAAGATCTCGTCTTTCGCTTTACGCAGTTTATATTTTCGGTGTATGGCGGAAGTCGCGAGAAAAACGTGAATTCGCGCGCGGCGCGCTTTTTTTAGAGCGTCCCAAGCGTCGTCAATATCATTTTTGGTGGCTCTGGCCAAACCGCATATTATGGGAAGTTTAATGTGTTCGGCAACCATTCTCACGGCTTCAAGGTCTCCCGGACTTGTCCGCGGAAACCCCGCTTCAATAACATCAACCCCCAGCTTTTCCAGCTGAAAAGCTATTTTGAGTTTTTCATTCGCGGGAAGACTCGCCCCCGGAGTCTGTTCTCCATCCCTTAAAGTCGTGTCAAAAATGATCACTCTATCGTTTTTCATAAAACCCCCGCTTTCAAACCAACCATAAATCGTATATCGTATGTCGTATATCGTATATCGTAAGAACTACCCGCCGAAGGCGGGTCCGCCTCCGGCGGAATTTTGAACGATATACGACATGCTATATACGATATACTGTTCTGCGGACCCTATTCCATCCACGGCATCATTCCGCGGAGTTCTTTCCCGACTTTTTCAATTTTATGTTTTTTTTCTTCTTCGGTGATCTTGTTATAATTCGGACGGCCCTCTTTATTTTCTTTGATCCATTCATCAGCAAAACTGCCGGATTGAATTTCACTGAGAATTTTTTTCATTTCACATCGTACTTCAGGCCCGATAACCCTTTTTCCTCTCGTTATGTCCCCATATTCCGCAGTATCGGAAACCCTTGCCCGCATACCGGAAATACCATATTTGTAAATAAGATCCGTAATAAGTTTCAGTTCATGCAGACATTCAAAATACGCTATTTCAGGCTGATATCCGGCAGAGACAAGAGTGTCAAATCCGGCTTTGATCAGTTCCGACGCACCTCCGCAAAGAACGACCTGTTCGCCGAAAAGATCTGTCTCGGTTTCTTCTTTGAACGTAGTTTCAATAACACCGGCTCTCGTACCGCCTAAAGCTTTCGCGTAAGCAAGCGCTTTAGCCCGCGCTTTGCCTGTGGAATCTTGGAACACCGCGATAAGACACGGCACGCCCTTGCCCTGTTCATACATCTCACGCACCAAAGCTCCGGGACCTTTCGGCGCTACCATAAAAACATCCACATTAGCGGGAGGAACTATCTGCTTAAAATGTATGTTAAATCCGTGAGAAAAAACAAGAGAATTTCCTTCTTTAAGATTTTTTTCAATAGCGTTTTTATAAACCATACCCTGCACATGATCCTGCGTTAAGATCTGAATAATATCGGCGGTTTTCGCCGCGTCTTCCGCGGATAAAACATTAAATCCGTCTTTTTTCGCCTGATCATAATTCACTGTTCCCTCGAGCTCGCTGACCAAAACGTCAATCCCGCTATCTCTCAAATTCAAAGCCTGTCCCCGACCCTGTATTCCATACCCGATTATCGCGACTTTCATACCGCTGATAACATTCATATCAGCATCATTGTCATAATACATCTTAGCCATCTTGTCTCTCCTTCTTTTTTAAGTTTAGTACAATTATCTTTTTTATTTCCTCGAATTTTCACTTATCCGCTCGTAACGCGATCTTGCCGCCCCTTACAATCTCTATAATACCGTAAGGCCGCAAAAGTTCGATCAGCGTTTTGATCTTATGCTCATTACCGGTTTCTTCGATCGTAAGGTGATTTTTGCCCATATCTATTATCTCCGCGCCCGTAGAATCAACGATCTGGACGATTTTCTCACGCTTTTCAGTACTCTCCGCTTTAACCTTAATAAGCAGTAATTCCCTGTCGAGATATTCTCCGCCGGTAAGGTCATGCACCTTGATCACGTCTATCAGTTTATTCAGCTGTTTTTTTACCTGTTCCAATATTTTCTCGTCCGCTTCCACCACTATTGTCATACGTGAAACGTCAGCGTCTTCGGTTTCTCCCACGGCTAAAGAATCAATATTAAATCCGCGCGCGCTGAAAAGTCCCGCGACCCTGGCTAAAACGCCAAACTTATTTTCCACTAAAACCGTTATTATGAATTTTGACATATCCCCGTCTCCTTTCGTACTTCGTATAATCGTATGTCGTATATCGTATATGGTATGTCGTGAGATATTCCCGCCGAAGACGAGCCGCCTCCGGTGAAATTTTCTGCGATATACGACATACTACATACGATATACGAAGTAACTAGTTTACGCCAACCCGTGAAGCATTTTGCTGATAGATTCCCCTGCCGGCACCATGGGGAACACGTTTTCTTCTCTTTCAATGACAAAATCAAGAAGAACCGTACCCTCGAATTTGATCGCCGCCTTAAGAGCCTTTTTGACATCGGCTTTTTGAGTTATTCTTATACCTTTCGCGCCGTAGCTTTCCGCCAGTTTTACAAAATCAGGACATGTAGTACAATTTTTTTTGGCCAGTCCCGTAAAAGCATACCGCTTATCATAAAAAAGTTCCTGCCACTGACGAACCATACCAAGATACCCGTTATTCAAAATGATTATTTTTACCGGAATTTTTTCTATCATTGACATTGCCAATTCCTGAATATTCATTTGAATACTCCCATCCCCGGCAATATCAAAAACTATTGCCTCCGGCCGTCCGACTTTCGCGCCGAGAGCGGCGGGAAACCCATATCCCATAGTTCCCAGTCCGCCGCTTGAAATCCATGTTCTTGGCTTTGTGTATGTATAATACTGCGCGGCCCACATCTGGTTCTGTCCGACTTCGGTAGAAATAATAACATCTTCCCCTTTGGTTAACGCGTAAATTTCTTCGATAATATACTGGGGTCTCAGTTTATCGTCCTTCATATATGTAAGCGGTGTTTTTTCACGCCAAACGGCGATTTTTTTATGCCATGAAGCATGATCACTTTCCGTTACCAGCTTCCACAGTTCTTTGAGAACTTGTTTCGCGTCGCCAATAACCGGAATATCCACCTGAACGTTTTTACTGACGCTGGCCGGATCTATATCAATATGCGCGATTGTCGCGTAAGGCGCGAAAGTATCCACCCTCCCGGTAACCCTGTCGTCAAACCGGGCGCCGATAGCAATGATCAGATCCGCTTCCTGTACGGCATGATTCGCGTACGCGGTACCATGCATCCCGAGCATACCAAGACTCAAAGAATCATCTTCCGGAAAAGCTCCCAATCCCATTAAAGTTGTCGTTACGGGAATATTTGTTTTTCTCGCGAAAGCGGTAAGCTCGCCGCTCGCTTCGGAAAGGATAACTCCTCCTCCGGCATAAATTACCGGTTTTTTAGATTTTTCAATTGCCTTAACAATCTTTTTCATTTGGCCTATATGCCCTGTATAAGTGGGATTGTATCCCCTAAGCGTAACAGTTTTGGGATATTTGAACTCTGTGACCTGCTGTTGGACATCAACCGGCAAATCTATAAGAACCGGACCGGGCCGCCCGGTTCCGGCAATATGAAAAGCCTCTTTAACAACTTTGGCCAGTTCCTTAACATCTTTCACAAGATAGTTATGCTTGGTAATGGGCCGCGTAATTCCCACCATATCGGCTTCCTGAAACGCGTCATTTCCGATAAGCGCGGAATTAACTTGTCCCGTGATCGCGACAATAGGAATCGAATCCATATTTGCCGTCGCGATCCCCGTAACAAGATTAGTAGCTCCCGGACCTGATGTCGCGATACAAACACCTACTTTTCCGGTCGCGCGGGCGTATCCGTCCGCGGCGTGCACAGCCCCCTGTTCATGCCGCGTTAAATAAAACTTTATGTCTTTCTCACTATATAATTTATCCGTAAGCGGGATAATAGACCCGCCCGGATATCCAAAAACATGTTTAACTTTTTCCGCCTTTAGGCTTTCGATCAATATTTCAGCACCGGTAATCTTTGCCATACTTACCCCTTTAATGTTTACGCGCCGCATATCAAAACCAATTAAAATACCTTGCCTGCTATATAATAATAATACTTCCTCTAATGCTACAGCAGAAAGATCCGATTTTTTATAAG
>CAYPYT010000068.1:0-7060 GCA_964415105.1 uncultured Planctomycetia bacterium
CACGCACTTATTTCGTAGTTTAAAATGTGCAATTAATTAACGTAATTGGTATTACATCAATTAATTACCCGCATTGGTAATCCCTGTCTCGAAAAGAACAAAGGGCATAAAAACTTGACGTCTGTACATTTTGTATGTATACTATAGGTGTATGGAATTTGAATGGAACAAAGACAAAAATATAAGTAACATTAAAAAACACGGGTTGGATTTTAGTGATGCGTTTTTGTTTTTTGAAAGTCCATATTTATGTTCCGAAGATACGAGAAGTGATTATAAGGAGAAGAGGGTTATTGCGGTAGGAACCATAGAAGGAAGAGTTATAGTAACAGTATTTGCTGAAAGAAAGAATAAAAAAAGAATTATATCAATGAGGAAAGCAAATGAAAGAGAAAAAAAGAAATTCAAAGACAAATTATAAGCGCATCGATTCCATGAAGGATAAGGAGATTGATTATTCTGACATAGAGGAATTGGATGATAAGTTTTGGGAAAAAGCCGAGGTAGTATTTCCGCATCCAAAGGTGAAAGTAACTATCAGGCTTGACCCTCAGATAATTGTTTGGTTTAAAGAAAAGGGCGATCATTATCAAACAAGAATTAATGCTGTTCTTAGGTCTTATGTTAAAACGAAAGAGGGCAAAGGGAAACAACATTGATTTTTTTATCTCCCGATTTTTCCGCCCGAATTTTACTTTTGTTTTTGGACAAAACCAATAAAACACTTGACATTTTAAGTGAAAAAGGGTATCATCACACAGATTAGAACCTTTTAAATGGATCCTGTGAGATCTGAAAAGGAGCAAAAAATGAAAAATGTATGTAAATACAGGCCTGCTTGTCATGGAAGTTGACGGGGAGGCTTTTTTTGTGTCTCAAAATGGTCAAATTTGGGTGCCAACAAGGGGAAAGGAACAGCTTATGAAGTTCAAAATAAAGGCGAAGGCATTGGATGAGGCGGGGATCAAGCGGACGCTTATGAGGATCTCTCACGAAATTTTGGAAAAAACTGAGGGGAAAGAAGAGCTCGCGATCGTGGGGATACGAACGAGGGGGGCGTATTTGGCGGAGCGTATCGCGAAAAACATCAAAGAGATCGAAAAAAAAGAAGTTCCGGTGGGAGCGCTGGATATCACTATGTATAGAGATGATTTGACGGAAATTGCCGAACAGCCGGTGCTTCATTCGACAGATATTGATTTTGACATAACGGGAAAAAGGATAATTCTGGTGGATGACGTTCTTTTTACAGGGAGAACCGTCAGATGCGCGCTGGTTGAATTGATTGATTTTGGGCGTCCCGCCAGTATCCAGCTGGCGGTATTGGTGGATAGAGGGCATAGAGAGCTTCCCATAAGACCGGATTTTGTGGGTAAAAACATTCCAACAGCCAGGAGCGAGAATGTGGAAGTGAGGATAAGGGAAACTGATGATCTTGAAGAGGTAGTTATATTGGAATAGCAGTTAGATTTTACGCCCGCGCGGCAGAATAGGCGGGCATGAAGTTTAAATACGCTTCGCGCGGAGAGAAAAACAGAAAAAACGAGGACGGAACCAGTATGAATAAACCGGATAATATTAAATGGACCAAGAAACATCTTTTGGGGATAGAAGAACTTTCCCCGGAAGAAATACAAATAATTTTGGAGTACGCGGAACGGTTCAAAGAGGTTTTAAAGCGGCCGATACCAAAAGTTCCCGCGTTAAGGGGAAAAACAATAGTTAATTTATTCTCGGAGCCGTCGACGAGAACGCGAGCGTCCTTTGAGCTCGCGGAAAAACGGTTGAGCGCGGACAATTTGAGCATCGCGGTTTCTTCTTCCAGTTTTGTAAAGGGCGAAAGCTTGATAGACACGGTCAAAAACATTGAAGCGATGAGAGTGGATATGATAGTGATAAGGCACGCGTCAGCGGGGGCGGCGCATCTCGTCGCGAAACATGTAAAAGCGTCCGTCATAAATGCCGGAGACGGTATGCATGAGCACCCAACGCAGGCTTTACTGGACATTTTTACCATTAAGGAAAAGCTGGGAAAGGTCAAGGGGGTGAACGTAAGCATTATCGGGGATATCGCTCATTCAAGAGTTGCCAGAAGTAATATCCGGGCGCTAAAGAAGATGGGGGCGAATGTAACGATATGCGGGCCCAAAACATTGATCCCCAAACAAATAGAAGAGATGGGACTAACGGTCACGTGTGATCTTAAAGCTGCGCTTAAAAACGCGGATGTAATAAACATTCTAAGAATACAGCTTGAAAGGCAAGAGAGGGGTCTTTTTCCAAGTATTCGGGAATATGTTAAAAATTTCGGGATAACAAAAGAAACTTTGAACAAATACGCGAAGAAAGAT
Source organism: uncultured Planctomycetia bacterium (assembly GCA_964415105.1). GTDB lineage: Bacteria > Omnitrophota > Gorgyraeia > Tantalellales > Tantalellaceae > BS750m-G21. The sequence continues at coordinate 2,352 of CAYPYT010000068.1, forward strand.
CTGCTGATAATGCATCCCGGCCCGATAAACCGTGGAATCGAACTTAGCCAGTCTGCCGCAGACAGCAAATATTCGGTAATTCTTGACCAGGTAACAAATGGTGTAGCCGTAAGAATGGCAGTATTATTTCTGCTGAATAGTGCGAAATAGGGCAAGTGGAGGAGGAATGGTTATATTTGGGCAGAATATGGATAGACGTGGGGAGAATGGCGATAGTGTGTGCGTAAAAGTGGAGGGAAAAATAACACCCAAAAAGAAGCGAGCAAACTATTGGTAAGCTAACGCAAAAATGGCACCAACAACCTCGTAGGTTGGTAGTAACCTACGAGGTTGTTGGTGGGGTGCTTAAATCCCCCTAACCCTCTTTTTCAAAGGGGGGATTTGTGGGAGGGTTCGTTCCCCCTTGGAAAAAGGGTAGGGGGATTTAGAGCAACAACAAAGTTTGATAAGGGGACGTAACCGTAAACGGGAGCGAAAATGAAGATATTGATAAAGGGTGGAAGGATAATTGATCCGGAAGAGGGGATAGACAAAAAGGCGGATCTTTTGATTGAGAACGGCAAAATTGTTGAGATCAAAGAGACTATCAGCGCGGACGTTCAGGAAACAATTGACGCCTCCGGAAAAATTGTCGCTCCGGGACTTATCGATATGCACACGCATCTTAGAGAACCGGGGAGAGAGGACGCTGAAACGGTCGCGACAGCCGTTCGCGCGGCGGTGAAAGGCGGATTTACGACAGTGTGCGCGATGCCGAATACGAATCCGGCGTGCGACACCGAGAGCGCCGTGAGATTTTTGTTCGAACAGGCGAAAAGAGCGAACCTCGCGAATGTTATTCCTATCGGAACAATTACTAAGGGTCGTAAAGGAAAAGAGATAGCCGAGTTTATGGAACTGAAGGAAGCGGGATGTTTGAGTGTGTCGGATGATGGAGATTCGGTAAAGGATAGCGAGCTGTTGCGGCGCGCGATGGAATACGCTTCTATGGCGGATATGCTTGTGATCTCGCACGCGGAGGATGCCTCTCTTTCTGCCGGCGGAGTGATGAATGAAGGGTTTATATCAAGCATGCTTGGACTCGCGCCGATTCCCCGGGAAGCGGAAAATATAATAATCGAACGGGACATTCAACTCGCGGAGCTTTCCGGAGCCAGACTTCACATCGCGCATCTTAGTACGGCGGAAGGAGTGGCGATCGTAAGGGCCGCGAAGAAAAAAGGCATAAAAGTGACAGCGGAAGTTACTCCGCATCATTTTACGCTTTCGGATACGGAAGTCAAAACTTTTGATACGAACATGAAAGTTAATCCCCCGTTAAGAACGTTTGAGGACATAAAAGCGCTTAAAAAAGGACTTAAAGACGGAACCATAGACGTTATCGCGACCGATCACGCGCCGCATCCGGAAAACGAAAAAGCCCGGGAATTTGATCACGCGCCTTTCGGCATGATCGGTCTTGAAACCGCGCTTTCCCTTTCAGTCATGAGGCTGATCTCCGAAGGATATTTAGATTGGCCGGGTCTTATCCGAAAAATGTCTTCTAATCCCGCGCGGATATTACAATATGATAGGGGAACACTAAAACCCGGGAAAGCCGCGGATATTGTAATTATAGAGTCTGAAAAAAAGTGGATCTATTCCAAAGAAAACATTGAATCCATCTCGTCAAATTCTCCTTTTCTCGGATGGGAAATGACAGGATTCGTTTCTCACGTAATTGTAGGCGGGAAATGTGTTGTAAAAAACGGACAAATAACATAAACTCATCTTATGAAACACTCCGGACAGAAAAAAATAATAAAAGAAAAGATCTTATCAAACCTTCAAACCGCTCCCGGTCATTTTGAACTTAAAATCGCGGCGCCTTGGCTCGCGAAAGAATCCCGCGCCGGACAATTTGTGATGGTCAAACCGCGGAACGAAACTACCGATCCCTTACTCAGAATTCCGTTAGCGATCCATTCCCGAAACGAAAAAGGGATCAGCTTGATGTATAAAGTCGTAGGGGCCGGCACAGAGATTTTAAGCTATAGAAAAAAGGGGGATATAATTGATCTGATAGGGCCTCTCGGTAACGGATTTAATTGTGAGAGAGCGTTAAAAACAAAAGGAATGAAAGTACTGATCGCCGCGGGAGGCCACGGGATCGTTCCTTTATATATGCTGGTAAAAGTTTTACGGGAACATAAGGTCGAAGTAGAGGTGTTTATCGGCGCGAGAACGAAAAAACAAATTTTGTGTGAGGAGAAATTGAAAAAAACAGGGGCGAAAATTCACATAGCTACGGACGACGGAACGAAGGGTGCGAAAGCTTCCATTCTCGCGCCTTTAACGGCGTACTTAAAAAAAGAAAATATTAAAAAGTTTGCGTCTTCCGAGGGGCGGGCTGTGAGCCATTTGGTGTATGCCTGCGGTCCGAAGGTGATGCTTGCGGCTCTCAGTCAAGAATTAAAGAAATATAATGTTGACGCGGAATTTTCCCTTGAAGCGTACATGGCTTGCGGAATAGGAGCGTGTTTGGGCTGTGCGGTAATGACGGTTTCGGGATATAAGATGGTTTGTAAAGACGGTCCGGTATTTGATATGCGGAGCATTGTATTTTAAATGGCGCGTATTTGGGAAGTGAAAGATGCTTAAGGTGTGGTCTCTACCGGAAGAGGAACAAAAATATTGAAAAAAAGAGAAACGATATGGATTTAGTAACAAAAATTGCCGGTATAGTTTTTAAAAATCCGATTTGGACAGCTTCGGGAACGTTCGGAGCCGGAAGAGAATTTCAGGATTTTTTAAATTTAGACACGATAGGCGCGATTGTTACAAAAACAGTAACTTTGAACGCCCGCGAAGGAAACCCGCCTCCAAGAGTCGTAGAAACTTCTTCCGGTCTTCTCAATTCAATCGGGCTTGAGAATAAAGGAATAGACGCTTTTCAAAAAGAAGACTATCCGTTTTTAAAAAAACTGAAAACAAAAATAATAATAAGCATTGCCGGAGAAGGGCTTCTCGCGATACAAAAATGCGCGGCCTATTTTACGGATAAAAATTTCCCCGCGGCGATAGAACTTAATTTATCTTGTCCGAATGTAGCCCATGGCGGGACAAAATATTCTTTGATAGCGCAGGATCCTCGTCTTACGGAGGAAATAGTTAGAACCGTTAAAAAAGAAACCGCGCGTCCGGTAATCGCGAAACTAACTCCAAACGTTACGGATATCGCCGAAATCGCCGGGGCCGCGGAAGCCGGCGGCGCCGACGCGGTTTCTTTGGTAAATACATATATGGGGATAGCGGTAGACGCGTATAGCATGAAACCGATATTAGGAAATTGTGTCGGCGGGCTTAGCGGACCGGCAATTAAACCGTTGGCGCTAAAAGCGGTTTGGGACGTATATAAAAAAGTAAAAATTCCAATAATAGGGATTGGCGGGATCATGACGGGACTTGACGCGGCCGAATTTATGCTTGCCGGCGCGAGCGCGGTGGAAGCGGGTACGGCAAACTTTACCGATCCGGCAATTTGCGGAAAAATCCTGAAAGAATTTAAAGAGTATCTAAATATAAAAAACATAAAAAGCGCGAGCGAGCTGGTGGGTAAGCTGTTTGATAAATAGAATCAAAATCCCGCTCAACCCATTACCCATAAGTAGGGGCACATTGCATGTGCCCGCATTATACCAACCTACGAGGTTGAACTCGGGGTATTTTGTTAATGGTGGCCGTTCGCGACACCACCAACCTCGTAGGATAGTGGTGTGGGGAGCCACCACTAACCTACGAGGATGGTGGTGTGGGAGCCACCACTAACCCTACGAGGATGGTGGTGGATTTTTGGGGTTTACCGCAACCAAGGATCAATAAAGGGAGAATAAAACATGCGGGGAAAAGATAAATTGATAGTGGCGCTGGATGTTGATACGTTTTCGCGCGCGGAAGAACTTATTGACGTTCTTTCTCCGGAAGTGGAAATATTTAAGGTGGGGATCATTCCGTTTACGAAGTTCGGCGGAGAAATATTAAAAAAAATTGAGAACATCGGCAAAAAAGTTTTTTTAGACCTTAAATTTCACGACATTCCGAATACTGTCGCCGGGGCGGCGGAAGCGGGCGCCCTTAAAAATGTGTTCATGATGAATTTTCATTGTTTGGGCGGCAGGCGTATGATGGAGGCGGCGAGGGACGCCGTGAACAAAACCGATTTCCAAACACGGCCGATATTGTTAGGTGTGACCATTCTTACGAGCATGTCCGAGGAGGAGATGAATTCGATGGGGCTTAACGGAAAAGTTGAAAACAAAGTGATAGAACTTTCCCGATTAGCCGCTTCTTCCGGGCTTGACGGAGTTGTCGCGTCCGCGAAGGAGGCGTCAGCGATCAAAAGAGAGATCGGTGAAAAATTTATAGTTGTGACCCCGGGAGTGCGTCCGGAGTTCTCGGAAAAAGGGGATCAGAAAAGAGTTCTCACTCCAAAACAAGCTATCCGGGCCGGCGCGGATTATATTGTTGTGGGGCGGCCCATAATTCACGCGAAGGATCCTCTCCGGGCGGCAAAAAAAATTATTGAAGAGATCTCCGAGATATCCTTGCGGGGGTAACCCGCAGGGCTGGCTCATGCTACATGAGCCAATCCGGTAGGCGAATTCGGGTGGTAGGATAGTAGGGGCACATTGCATGTGCCCGCATTATACCAACCTACGAGGTTGAACTTG
>CAYPYT010000069.1:0-6792 GCA_964415105.1 uncultured Planctomycetia bacterium
TCCTCGCGAATGCGGGGATCTATAATATAAAAGTGGAGTAAATTTTTTAAAGGAACCGCAAAATTCCACTTTTGACACAGTCTGGCAGGCGGGAATCTCTGTGACAGCACCCCTCATGTGAGCGCCAGACGGACTACTAACCCCTGATCACTTTACTCAGCATTTCCCCTGATAGCTTGGGATTTGCCTTGCCTTTCGTTGCCTTCATCACCTGTCCGACAAGAAAACCTAACGCGTTTGTTTTTCCGTTTTTGTAATCATTAACCGATTGCTGATTATCTTTTATCACCTTACCGATAACCGCCGCGAGTTCCCCCTTATCGGAAACCTGCCGAAACCCTTTTTCGTCAACAATCGCGCGCGGGTCACGCCCTGTACTGACACAGATGTCCAGCACTTCTTTTGCCGACAATCCGCTTATGGTTCCATCTTCAACCATCTCGATCAAATTTGCCAAATTTTTCGGCGTTAAATTAAGAGCGCCCATACGAACATTTTTTTCTTTTAAATGTCTAAGCACCTCACCTTTGACCCAATTGCAAACAATAGCCGGATTCTTAAAATATTTCATTACCTGTTCAAAAAAGTCCGCCACACTCTTTTCCGCGACAAGAAGTTCAACGTCTTTACACGAGAGAGCATACTTCAAAATAAACCTTTTCGTCTTTTCTTCCGGGAGCTCCGGCATATCTTTGGCTATTTCTTCCTTTATTCCGGCATGAATTTCAAAAGGAACAAGATCCGGTTCCGGAAAATACCGATAATCCTGCGCTTCTTCTTTTGAACGCATTGAAAGAGTTTTTTTATTCACTTCATCCCAAAGCCGTGTTTCCTGAACAATATCCGCGCCGTCTTCAAGCATTTCTTCCTGACGTACTTCCTCGAAATGCAGAGCGTCTCTAACCGCTCTAAACGAATTAAGATTCTTTATTTCGACTTTTACTCCCAGCTTTTTTTCACCTTTTTTTCGAAGCGAGATATTAGCATCGCATCTTAAACTTCCCTCTTCCATATTACAATCCGAAACTTCAAGATATTCAATGATCTGTTTAAGAACCGTAAGAAATTTATGCGCTTCCTGAGGAGTACGAATATCCGGTTCGGAAACAATTTCAAGTAGAGGCATCCCCGTACGGTTTAGATCCACATAACTGCAAGCCTCCCCCGCGTCATGCAGAAGTTTACCCGCGTCTTCCTCCAAATGCGCCCGGGTAATACCGATAACTCTCGCGTCTTCACCTTTCGCCCCGGGCAAACTCACCTTTCCGTTATACGCCAGCGGCATATCATACTGGCTGATTTGATAATTTTTCGGCAGATCAGGATAATAATAATTTTTTCTGTCAAACTTAACCTTTTTTTGGATATCACACCCAAGAGCAATCGCGACTTTTATCGCGTATTTAAAAGCCTTTTTGTTTAAAACCGGCAAAACCCCGGGAAGCCCGAGACAAACAGGACACACCAGACTATTCGGCGGCGCGCCGAAACCCGTACCGCATGAACAAAAAATTTTGGTATTAGTATCAAGCTGGACATGCACCTCCAACCCGATCACAGTTTCATATTTTGAGTTTTTCATATATACTTTCCGCCATAAAACCTGTACCTCACCGCCAACCTCTCGGACCGAAATTACACTCCTACTTCGAGTTGGAACTCGGGGCTCAAATTATCACATTCCTAAAAATCAAAAGCCCTCAATTTATGATGCTCTGTATTTCTTTCAAACGCGTGAGAAACTTTTATTAAAAGTTCTTCCTCGAACGGCGCGGCCATAAGCTGAAGCCCAACCGGAAGCTCTCCTTCACCTAAACCGCAAGGAATAGACATAGCCGGAAGCCCCGCGAGATTCGCGGGTATGGTAAAAATATCCGAAAGATACATACGAAGAGGATCATCGGAACATTCGCCAAGCTTAAAAGCGGTTGTCGGCGCTGTAGGCGTCAACAAACAATCACACACCTTAAAAGCTGACCGGAAATCATCAGAAATCTTTGTCCGAACTTTTTGCGCTTTAAGATAATACGCGTCATAATAACCATGGCTTAAGGAATATGTTCCTAAAAGAATTCTCCTTTTCGCCTCCATACCGAAACCTTCGTTTCGGCTGTTGACATACATCTCCATAAGAGAGGCGGAGTTCCGGCTTCGGTGTCCGTAATGCGCTCCGTCATAACGCGCGAGATTTGAACTTGCTTCCGCGGGCGCGATAATGTAATAACAGCTGACGGCATATTTCGTATGAGGAAGAGACACTTTAACCGTTTTCGCCCCAAGCTTCTCAAAAACCCTGATCGCGTCATGTATCGCTGACCGAACACCCTCACTGATCCCTTCAATAAAATATTCCTCAGGAATACCTATCGTTAATCCGCCGATATCTTTATCCAAACTTTCCGTATAGAGAGGAACTTCTTTCCCTACAGACGTAGAATCTTTTTTGTCCGAGCCTGAGATGATCTCAAGAAGCGCCGCGCAATCGGCAACATTGTTAGTTATCGGACCGATCTGATCCAAACTTGAAGCGAACGCGATGAGCCCATACCGCGAAACCCGTCCATAAGTCGGCTTAAAACCCACAACACCGCACATCGCGGCAGGCTGGCGAATTGAGCCTCCCGTATCCGACCCCAACGCCGCGAGCACTTCTCCTGAAGCCACCGCCGCCGCCGAACCGCCGCTGGAGCCACCCGGAACACAGGCAGTATCCCACGGATTTTTAGTCGGTCCATAGCACGAAGTTTCGCAGGAAGACCCAAACGCGAACTCATCCATATTGGCTCCTCCTGCGACAAGCGCCCCCGCCGCGCGAAGTTTTTCAATAACCGTCGCGTTATAGGGAGGCCTAAATCCCTGAAGCACTCCGGAACAGCAAGTCGTGAGCTCACCCTTAATGCACATATTATTCTTGATCGCGACAGGCACCATTCGCAAGCTAAGCTTATCCTCTAAAACACATAGCTCTTCGGCGCGTTTTAAAAGACTCTCTTCATCTATAAAAGCAAAAGCATGAACATCCTTGTCTATCTCCCGGATCCGCGCGATTAAAACGCGCACCGCATCGGTAAAGGATTTACCGGATTCAGCCAGCCATTTTTTGTAACTACTTATATTTAGAAAGTTTTTGTTCATATTCCGTTTTAAATTATTTTGGGAACTTTAAAAAAATCATCCTTTTTTGAAGGCGCGTTTTTTAAAGCCTCTTGGGTTGGAAGCGATTCTTTAATTTCGTCTTCTCTAAACACGTTTTTCATAGAGGAAAGCACATGCGTAGTAGGAAGCGTAGGCTCAGTATCAACCTCTTCCAACTGAGCGATATATTCAATGATTTGGGAAAGCTGAGCTTGAAATTTCACAACGTCATCATCCCCAAGCGAAAGACGCGAAAGCCCCGCCGCGTACCGAACATCATCGGCGCTAATAGTTTTTGAATGCCTATCATCTTTTTTCATAGCACAGATACATTATCATATAGGTAATTATAAGTCAACATAACGGTTGGCGAAACGCGGGCATCAAAAGAAACGGACACAAGAAGAATTTAAGTAGAAAATTTTGGACTATATTATTTGGTATTTGCGTAATATCCTATTCGTTCGTTCCATTTCATTTACGAGAAAACAAACAAAAGGATTTCCCGAATTTGTTTGCGCGTATTGCAACACATCATAATATTCCATCTTCCTTGCATTTTCAATTATTACCGGAGGGTATCCATATCGCAAACATTGAAGTATCAATAGAATTCGCCCAAGTCTTCCATTCCCATCCCCAAACGGATGAATGAGTTCAAAAGAAATATGAAAATCAGCAATATCTCTAATTGTATTTCTTGAAAGATTCTTGCTCCAGTTGTTTATTAACCCCGTCATCTCTTCCGCTATATCGTCAGGATGAGTCAAAGCGATATCCAAGCTTCTAATTACTCTTTCATATTTAGAGTAATTTCCCGCATCTTGGTGAAGTCCCTGCATTAAGTTTCCATGTAAATGTCTAATGAAATCTTGATCTATGGGACCGGTATATTTTCCGGTAAAGATATTCCGAAGAACCACCGCATGATTTGTAACTTCAAGATGTTCCTTGAGGGTCTTATCATGTATTATCGCGCCGTCAAAAATTATTCCTTCTGTTTCTCTTTTGGTAAAAGTGGTCCCCTCAATAGACGTAGAGTTATACGTATGTTCAAGTAAAAATTCATTCTGCAAATCTTCGTTTTCAGCAATAATTTTCCATATTCCTTTTACTTTGTACGAATCAGCTTTGTTTACAACCTCTTTTAAATATTCCTCAGTAATTGCCGGATATCCTACTATTTCCCTATAAAGCCTTTCAATACCGTTCAATCTCCCAGGATGCGGCTTTGCATGGCCGTTAATCCACCGGCTTAAAGCCGCGTAGGTTACCCCAAGCTTTTCCGCAAGTCTCGCTTGAGAAATCCCGCTAACTTCCAAAATACCCTTCAATTGCCCTATATAGTTTTCGCTCATCATGAATAAAAGTATACCACAAACTATATATTTGTCAAGTCAAAAAAGTCAATTAAATGGGATCGTAGGGGCGGTTCGTGAACCGCCATAATCACTGACCCCGTTTATCCTCCCGCATATCTCGCAAGTAAAATAGTAAGACTTGCCCCCTTAATCTTATTGATTTTTCTCTCTCAATCTTTTTTGCGATTCTTTTTCTTTTAAATAATTATGTCCTGAAACTATCGGACGTTTCAGTCTTTTCTCAAGCGCTTTTCTGGCATCCCCGGCAATTTTGCCGCCAGCAGAGGCATCTTTTTTAAGCTTAATAGCCCCGAAAGAATCTTCATTACGATGAATTTCCGTCGTAGACCGTTCCCCCAGCATAGTAAAAATTAACTCAAAATCATCCATGTGATCCCTCAAATTCTCTCTTTTCAGCCCCTTAAGCTCCTTATACTTACTCGGAGTGACACCAAAAGCGGCTTTGGAAATTTCCGCTGTCAAAATTTTGTAATCCGTTACTTCCCGAGCCCCGCGTTTTTGCCATTCATCGGTCAGTTCATCTCGAATAGCAATTCCTCTCATACGTTTTTCAATCCAGCTATCGCTATACCCCTTAAGTTTGTACAATGTCCTCGTTCTTTTCGTAGCCAACTCCGGATCTTCTATCTCTTGTACACGCTCATACCCAGTTTTTGCCAGCCATCGTTTAAGGGGTTCCGCCTTCGGTGAAGGGATTGACTGAATAATACGAAAAACCCCTTCAGTATCAGCGCAGTCAGTTCCTCTCATTTTCCCATCCGATGCTTCTAATTTCAACTGTCGACAAAATGTCGACAGTTCGGCGTCATCTTCCTGTTTTACCCGTATCTTCATTTTATACCAATAATCACGCGGATTACTGCTATCAGTCAATACCGCAATAACATCAATGATTGAAAACCACCATTCGTTTCTACATAAAGTTTTCCTGATTTTTTTACCTTTAAAAATTGCGATTTTTGTTTCCACTATTCCCCCTTCGTTTATACCTTCCAAAAACACAAAAACCTTTGCAAAGCATAGTAATACTTCGCGAAGGTTTTACTTTTTTAAAGTCCGGGATTTAGCCCTTCTTAACTCGGGACTTTTCTTAAATTATGATTTTATATTAGCTCGGCAATTCGAATATGTCAATCTTTTTGAAAAATTTAAATTTTTTTTAATTTTTTCCTAAAAGTTGCTTTTTCATATTTAGACTAAGAATATCCCTAAATTATTTTCTAAAAAAATCAAACGCTCCATGACGAGCGTCATTAATCGCCTCGAGTTGACTAACTCGTTCAATCTCAACATTAAATTGTTTACTGTAATATCCCAGAGCCAATCCAACTTCAGGTTTTCGAAAAACAATTTTCTTAGGATAAATTTTATGCTTTTCAACCGCCTGCATCAACGCGTCTCCCATACTACTGCCGTAATTATTTTTTGGTTTCAACTGAGTAACAAAAATAAAATGCGATTCCTGATCGGAAAGCATAGACATCACCGGAAAATACGGTCTCTTTTTCCCCTCCCGAATCGGTACCGGTGCCCAAAAATAATCCGCCTCCCATATCATATTTGTCTGTTCAGCCTTACCAAAAACTTTTTTAATCTCGTCTTCATCACCCTTATGATGGACAATAACAACCTTCCGCAACGTCTTCGGTTGAACCCACGCGTCTCGCCCGCGAAAAGTTAACCCCAATTCCTTAATTACCTTAAAATCTTCTTTTTCAAGATCTTTTCTATCATCAAACGAAACAAGAAGACAATTTTTAAGGTGTAGTGTAGAGTAGAAATTCCGTAAAGCTGTTTTGTTTAGCAATCTGTTTATTCTTTTTCATAATTTTATACCTCCATCGCACCGCTCATCAACCGCGGCAAAAGTAATGACATCATTACAAAATACCCCGAGTTCAACCTCGTAGGATGGTAGTAAAGAACACTACCAACCTACGAGGATAAACTTCCACTATTCTATCCCAAAATTTTCCTACCAAATTGGCACATGCTTTGATATTTATTACTAACACCACCTCCGAGGTTGGTGGTGGCCGGACTAACTTTCTTAATGTTCTGTCAAATATCTTCGCCTGCCCTATTTTGTCTTCCCGACAGTGTTATCGCGTAATAAAATCTGACAGTTTCGCATAATCTTTTAGGGCAATGGTTTCGGCTCGAGCTCGCGGGGGTATTTGACATTTTTTCAGGATCTCTTCCCATTTGTTTTTTTCAATTCCCAGAAACTCTGAGTCGGACAAAGGGTTTATGATTTTTTTTCTTCTTTGGGAAA
>CAYPYT010000070.1:0-6630 GCA_964415105.1 uncultured Planctomycetia bacterium
CGGCGCAGGGTTTGCTTAGGGCGTATCCCGCGAGAGTTACGGCGGCTTGGCTCCAGAAAAGTTCTTTGTGCTGTTTTTGAGACAGTTTGTCCTTTTCTTTTGATTGTTCCTGCTTTAAGACCTTGGTCTTGGCTTCGTATGTCTCTTTATCCATGGCGCCTTCGGAAGAAATGTATTCCCAGTAAAGCGCGTTTTGTTTTTTCTCGTATTTGTCTTCCACGGCGTCTCGTTTTTTCTCGTATCTTTCTTCTATTTTTTTCTCGACGAATTTTTCCACTTTTTTGAGCGCGGCGGATTTTATCATTCCGGCTTCGGCACTCGCGAATTGTGCTTTGACGGTATCAGTATATTTGATGTCGGAATAGTCAATTCCCTCATAAGCATTTTGGCCGGCGATGTCCACGGCAGTACCGAGCGCCAGATTTATTCCCGCGGTTTCCCAAAGACTCAAGTCCCATTCAAATTCGTCGGCGGCGATCTGAAACATTCCAAGAGCTATCTCAACTGCGGCTTGTCTTTTCGCGGTCGCTAACGCCGCGTCTTTGGGGGCGGCTTTTAAAAAGGACCACTTATCCCGGAACCCCTTATCTGCCACCCCATTTGGCGTTTGGTTTTTGCCTCCGGCGGCATCAGCGGTTTTTATGCTGTCCGCGTTCTCTACCATTTCCCCCGCAATTCTCGTGAGATCATTTCCAAAATTCCAAATCGCGCTTCCTTCTTTGCTTACATTCTTAAGTATTCTCCCAACCCCATCTAAAATGGGGGCGACGATAGCGTCTTGAATAAAGTCCATGACGCCTTGAACTAATTTATCAAAGCCCTCTTTTAGCGGACCGTAACTCATGGCGAGGTCTACGGCGAAACTTTGCCAGTTACCGGTTTCTGAGGCTTCTAAAGCGCTCATTCCTAAAGATATAGCCTTAGTAATCGGATTAGGTATCGCGCCAAGAACTAATTTGACGCCTTTCCAAACCGGAGAATTCCAGACCGCGTTCCAGCCGTGGTGTGAGGCCTTTCCATATGTTATTTTCGCGTTATTGGTGTCAAGCGTGCCGTCATCAAGAAAATTATAAACCGCCGTGTAAGGCTTTTTTGTTCCGCTTTTCAAACCAAAAACTTTTGAAAGCCATCCGTTCGACTTTTCTACAATTGTGCCTTTCACTGTAGTCGTACCGTCGTATTCGCTCTCCGTTATATAGTTTTCAAACGGGTCATATTGGCCGTTTTCTTTGACCCATTCTTCGGAATGCACGATGCCTTCATCGGATTCACTGATGCCCAGGCGTTTTACTTTCCAGGTGTAATCGAATTTTGTTTCTTCCTCGTTGCCGTTCGAATCGGTTTCTGTTTCGGAGTAGTCGTAACGTCCTGTTTCCACAGAATAGAGAACGCTTCCGTCCAGATTAAACTTGGTTAGAATTGAAACGATACCTTTATCTGAAATGATGTCGTGCCCGTATTGCTGGCCGAGAGTGTTTATTTTGACTGTGTTTAGATTCCCGTCAATGTCAATATAGCTTTCCATTACGTGGTTCTTACCGTATTGAATGTCGGTCATTGCCGATTCCTGCGGGATGTTGGGTTTATCTCCGAAGTTTTTCGTGGTGGTTGACTTCATCCACTGCAGTGTGCCGAAATCGTTGTTGCAAGTAACGCTTTCTTCCGTGATGATACCCGTCTCCATGCTCGTAATTCCGCTAATATTCGTCAAATTCAAAGTTGTTACTGAATTTGTTACGGTTATATTTCCCGGTTCATAGCCGTAGGAAAACTGTCCTGTTGTTTTTGTTTCCGAGCCACCGGGGGCGTACATACCGAGTTCGTCCTGGTGAGCTGTATATCCGTCTGTTTGCGCATACATTATAAGATTTGAATTAAGTTCTCGTATGGCATCTCCTTCTGCCTCACCGCGGTATTCGTAAAGAAGTGGGGTTAAATTCATCGCTTCTTCGCGAATCTCGGGATTTTCATCTACCAGTGTTCTAAAACTTTTTAGTTTATTTTGAACAGCCCATGCTATGTTTTTCAGACTATTCTTACTGACGCCGCGGCAAGAAAGAAGGCTTTCTAAATCCGTACACGCGTTTATTTTTTTCGCGAATTCTTTCTTTTTCTGTTCCCTTTTGGCCTCTGTGTCTCCCATCCCACGGGGATAAAGATTCTCAATGATATAGCTTTTTATGTGACTAAACTGTAATTCTTCCAATTTTTCCTGTATTGGTTTAAATGCTGAAAGATCCGCGTAAAGATCCGAGCCATCTGTTACCGCCCATACGAATAGCTCTGTTTCCGCTTCACGGAGAAGCGCTTCATCTATACCCGCTTCGCCCGCGTAATCCCACAGATTTGCGGCAAACGTTCCTTTCGCCGCAAATCCGGTTATAACACTCTCAACAGATATTAAGTCATCTCCATACCAAACCGCGTTATCGAAATTTTGAACTACCGTCGAATTAATGGAATCTCCGCCTGTACTGTACATAGAAAGTGCGCTGAATTCTTTCATTCCTTTATCTTGCGCCCACGCGACAAGTTCAGGTTTAAACCCATCCCTCTTCTCCGCGAGTCCGGCGGCTTCCCAAAATTCATCTTTGTAAAGGATTGAATTTACATTTTCGGCGTCTTTGCGAATATTTGGATTTTCACTTAGCAGTGTTTTAAAACTTTTCACCTTTGGCGTGCTCAAGCCAATTTGTGTTGAAATCCAAGGTTTTACCAATGCAAAGAAACTTTCCAGATCTTCACATGCATTTACTTTCCCTATAAAATTTCCCTTCTGTTCGTACGTCATATCATTTGAACCGCGTATCCTGACGATAATCTCCTCTTTAACATATTTCAACTGCAGGGTTTTAAGACTTTTTAACGTCGGTGCAAGTGCTGTGTTTAATTCCGTATCGTCACTACCTGTTAACGCCCACAAAAATAGCTCATTATCTGCTTCTTTAAAAGCGTCGGTATCAATCTCCGCTAAATACGCATAATCCCAAAGAACCGGCAGACAATCTGTTTCAGCTTCATGCTCAGGCGCTATACCGGTTGTGTCTGTTTTTACCGTCCAGTGACGCATATGCCTACCGTCCGAGTTCCACTCATGGACGGTATAATGTTTTACTGTTTTGCGGTCTGGAACGGTTGAATCATAGGACTCCTCGATCCATGAGGTGGCAAGACCGGTTTCAAGGTCATACTCGATAGAATGTTTTGCATTTTTTATGGTGTACGGATCATATCCATCTTCGTAGATGGTTCTAATTGATGTTTCCCAGTTAAGCGTTCCGTTTTTGTTGTATTCGGCGTTCCATTTAATTTCTTCGGTACCGCCATCGCGGGTTATTATTTTTGTTGCCGCGGTCATTTTTCCGGCGGTGTAGTTCATGTCTTTCATTTCGAGCTGGTAATTATTTATATCTTTCCATAGTTTGCCGGGTTCTCCGTTCTCTCCTTTTCTGCCTTGGCGGGCTTTTGTTTCGGTTACGTCTACATAAGACCATTCGAGGTTTCCTGCCAGGTCATATCGTCTATCCGCGAGATCTTTTTGTACGTTCACATATAAGCCGTCTTCGGAAACTATTGTTCGGGTCATGCGGAGCACTTGTCCGAGAGCGTTATGTTTGGTGATCTCGGTTTTCGCGACTGTCCAATAGTCCAATAAGAACGTGACGGGAGAAGCATCCGCGGTTATGTCGGCTTTTTCCAACCCTATTGGTGAAGTTTCTTCATCAAAAGAGACTTCCGGTCCCTCCACCTGCGTCATTTTTATTGTTTGGTTTTCTGCTTTAAACTCTTTCGCTTCTTCTTTTGTATCAAATGTAATTTGTTCATCGGCTATGTGTTCCAGAGTTGTAACGCCGGTGAATTGTCCGGATGTATTATATTGCCGGTTTTCCGCGTCGTATGAGATAAAGTTTTTCTCTTCGGTGTTGGTCACCGTTATCATTCTGTTTACAAGACCCAAGGCGTTATGGCTTACTATAAAGGTCTGTGCCGATGTCCAATAATCAAACGTAAGCGTTCTGCTACCATCTTCTTCATTCAATATGCAATTGTCTCCATCGGGCACGGAAATACCTGCCTCTTCCAACTCCAGACAACGAGCTTCCCAGTCTTCCGCTGAAACCGTTTCGGTGTCGTTAACGTGAAGAGCCGTTAATGAGGACACCATCCATCCGTTTTCATCATAATCCCGCGCCTGTAAATCTATCGTTGTTTGAAGTTTGTCTCCTTCCACACTTGTCGCGATCATTTGGCTTACGAGACCAAGCGTGTTGTAGCTGATATCTTCCGTTATCACATCCGCCCAGCTGGCGATTTCGCATGGGGCGCCATTGTCATCGGTTCCCATCGCTGTCGAGTGGGTTATAACTCGGGATGAGGTCAATAAACTGTTTTGGTTATATCCTCTCGGGGTTATATCAATCGCGAAGGAGGTGCTTTCTTTTGTATTGGTTGTAACCGCCATCAAACTCACAAGGCCGAGCGCGTTATAATCTAAAATGTCCGTTTTCACATCGGTCCATTTATCCAATGGCATGATTGTAGTTTTTGACGCCTCGTACTCCTCCGGTAAAGTCGGCACTCCATAGCCATTGGCAGGTCTAATACGAGCTTGAGGGAGTTCACTTGTCGTTTGACCTAATAGCTCTTCGGATGACTCGCCGGTTGACATCCATTGCAACTTATCCTCCTCAGGCAATTCTTCAGGCAGAGTCTCTCCGGTTAAGTTAAACACCTCTTGACAATAAGTAGCCCAATCCTCTTTGGGAACAATGGCACGACCCGTTTCATGTGTTAATACTCGAGATGAAATTAATTGCGAATGTTTGTCATATATTCTCGCCTCAATATCAATTGCCGCTATGGTCTTATTCTTTGATCTTGTCCGAGTCACCATCTGGTTCACGAGGCCGAGAGCGTTATAGCTTTCTATCTTTGTTTCCGTGTCTTCGTGATAATCCAGTGCGACAACTAAATCTTCCTTGCTTATCGTTATTTGTTTTTCGTCTTCTTCGGTATCCTCGCCTTGAGCCGCTTCTTCCGCCGCCGCGACATGCGCCCAGTATTCCTCCATGCTTGTTATCGTTTCCCACACGCCTGCTATCTTTATGTCCATCGTCCCGTGTCTCGATAATGCATCATCAACGAACTTCTCCGCCTCTTCGAACGTGATTACGTCCGTGCCGCTTACGTGTTTTACCGCGCGCGAGTATGTCAGCTGACCGTATTTATCATATTCTCGCGCGCAGATATCTATCGCCACTACGGTTTTCCCGCGCGTTATCGTTGTTGTCACCATTTGATTCGCGAGTCCCAAGGCGTTAGTGCTTAAAATTTCGACCGTCGTATCGTCCCAGGAATCCAGAATGATCGGGCCGAGGTCGCTGTTCGCGATTTCCTCACCAATTTTATCATTGGCGAAAGCTCTGATCTCTCTAATTTCCGCGATAGTTTTCGCTTCTACCAAATTCCCGTCTTCGTTTTCAACTTTTACCGGTCCGGTTTTTTCCAAATAAGCGTTTATTGTCTCGTCCGACGCGGTGGGATCGATTTCCTCGGTGCCGGTTGTATGAGTTAAGGTACGAGACGACGTCAATTGTCCGAATTTGTCGTATGTTCTCGCTGAAACATCTATCGATAGAACGGTCTTTTTGCCCGTTCTTGTCTCCGTCACCATTCCACTCACGAGCCCCAGATCGTTATAGCTAAACTTGCTTTTTGTTGTAGACCAAGAGTCCAGTATGATAGGCGTTTCTTCATACAGATTGTAATCGTCCAATTTATCAAGATCCGCCTTATCGCGTATTACAACCGGGTCTGTTTGTTCTTTTACATAAATCTGTATTATTTCGCCATCGTCCAAATGACCCTTTACGCAATCTTTTAAATCTTTGTTCGAAACCGTGTCTGTCCCGCTCGTGTGCGTTAAACTTTTCAATGACGTTAATTGACCAAATTGATCATATCCTCTCGCTTCGATATCTATCGTGAGAATAGTTTTTTTCTGCGATTTTGACTCCGTTGACATATGGCTTATAAGCCCCAGAACGTTGTAAATGAAGTGACTTTTAGTGTCGTCCCAATGATCTAAGTTAATCGTTGATTCCTTGTTCGGATCATAATCGTCCAATTTTTCGAGATCATCCTCAGAACTTATCACAACCGGTTCGTCTTCCCCTTCAACGTCAAGCTCTATAACATGGCCGGCTTCCACATGGCCCGTTATGCGGTCTTTCAGGTTCGCGTTCGAAACCGTGTCTTTCCCGGTAGTGTGTCTTAAGACTCTCGAAAACGACAACTGGCCGTATTGGTCGTATTGCCTTTCTTCCACATCCATCGCGAGAATGGTCTTTTTCTGAGACTGGGTTATGGATATCATATGGCTCACAAGCCCCAGATCGTTGTAACTGAATTTATTTCTCGAACGTTCCCAGTGGTCTATCGTAATTTTTACCGTTTTATCTTCATCAGTGGCACTTTCATCCGGATTTGCCGCGGCCATGAATTCGAGATATTGCGCCATACTGGTTACTTCTTTATCTTCCCCGTATATATCCACCATTATCGAACCTTGAGCTTCGAAATACTCGGCTACAACTTTTATTGCCTCTTCCCGATCCCAGATCTCGGTGC